>WFSH01000121.1 GCA_015486145.1 Mesoaciditogaceae bacterium | reverse complement strand
TCAAACAATGTCCCACAAGAGATCGCAAATGAATTTTCTAAAATTGAAAAGCTTCAAGTGATCACAGATTCTTCTCTTGAAGACATGGACGTTCAAATAGAAGTCGACTTCGGTTCTTTAGATTTACGAGTGAAATCGCAAATGGAAGTTTTTGAAAACTTGGTGAGAAAATCATTTGGAACTTCTACATGAAAATACACTTCTTCAAAGTCTTCTCGTTCTCTTTCATCGTCTTTTTTACCCCGTCGTTATATCAAATTTGACCAATGATTTACAAAAGCAATTTGTTCTTCGTAGTGTGATTAATATCACAAAACTTGATGCCCAAAACTCGTAAAATAGATTTGAAAGATCATTTAGAAAGGAGGCAACTGGGATGTTTTGTTATCAGTGCCAAGAAGCTTTAAACAACAAAGGATGCACAAAAATTGGCGTGTGTGGAAAAACAGAGGAGGTTTCTTCACTTCAAGATCTTTTGATCTATTTGCTCAAAGGAGTATCTTTTTGGGCTACAAATGCAAGAAAATTGGATGTAAAAGATGAAAGTGTGGATATTTTCGTGGTAAAAGGTCTCTTTTCCACGATAACGAACGTTAATTTCGATCCGGATAGGTTTGTTAAATGGATAAATGAAGCATTTGAAAAAAGAGAAATCATAAGAAAGAAATTCTTAGACGCTTACAAGAAAAAATTCTCAAAAGAATACGATGGAAAAGTTCCTGATTGTGCCGAATGGAAAAGTTCTGGAGAAAAAAGTGATCTGTTAGAAAAAGCCCAGACAGTTGGAATAATGTCAGATCCAACTCTTGATGAAACGCTTCGATCTTTGAGAGAGTTTGAAGTCATAAGTTTAAAAGGCATGGCTGCTTATCTGGATCACGCCTACATTTTGGGGTTCAAAGAAGATGATTTGTTTGCGTTTGTAGAAGAAGCTCTCTCAGCCACGATCGATACCAAGAACGGCGTAAATGAAATGTTTGATTATGTCATGAAGACGGGAAAAATGGGGCTAAAAGCCATGGAACTCCTTGACAAGGCAAACACGAGCCATTATGGCAATCCAGAACCCACGATGGTGAACATAGGAGTGAGAGAAGGACCGGCAATTTTAATGAGCGGCCACGATCTCAAAGATTTCGAAGAACTTCTGGAGCAAGCCAAAGAAGCTGGAGTTAACGTCTATACGCACGGAGAAATGTTACCGGCAAATGCGTATCCCTTTTTCAAAAAGTTTCCCAATCTCATTGGAAATTATGGAAATGCTTGGTGGAAACAAAACGAAGAATTCGAAAAATTCAACGGTCCTATAATCATGAATACAAACTGCTTAACGCCCCCAAGAAAAAGTTACATAGACCGTCTTTTCACCACAGGCCTTGTTGGGTGGCCAGGAGTTAAGCATATTCCAGATAGAGTGGATGGAAAACCTAAGGATTTTTCGCCGGTTATAAAAATGGCACTGGAAATAGGGAAAACACCTCAACAACTTGAAAGCGGAACGATACCAATAGGGTTTGCACATGCAACTGTGACAAAAACACTGGACAAACTGGCAAAATTGGTCAAAAGTGGAAAGATAAAAAGATTTTTCGTCATGTCTGGATGCGATGGAAGAATGAAATCAAGAGAATATTACACACAATTGGCTTTGAAAATCCCAAAAGATGCCGTTATACTCACGTCTGGTTGTGCGAAATATCGATACAACAAACTGGATCTTGGAGAAATAGACGGTATACCAAGAGTTTTAGATGCTGGACAATGTAACGATTCTTACAGCTGGCTCGTCATAGCCTCTAAGCTAACAGAACTATTTGGGGCAAAAAGTGTTAACGATCTGCCAATTTCTTTCGATATAGCGTGGTATGAACAAAAAGCTGTTATCATATTGAACGCGCTCTTGTCTTTGGGAGTAAAGAAAATAAGACTCGGTCCAACCTTACCGGCTTTCACATCTCCAAACGTTCTTAAAGTACTCGTCGACAAATTTGAAATAAAACCGATCAACAGCGTAGAAAAAGATCTTGAAGCAATGCTCAACGGAAATTGAAAAAAGGGAGGCCTACAGGCCTTCCTTTTTTTGAATGATTGTTAGCCCTGATACATCATTTTCTTCAGACCTTCAACGTCTTTGACAAAAATTTCGCTCTTTTCGACACCGATGAGTTTCAATTTACTCAAATAACTAAGAATCCTCTCAAAGTTTTCCCTCGAGATATTTATCATGTTCGCGAGATCTTTTCTTTTCACATCCAGAATTACCCTTTGTTTCTTGCTTGTCCCATCACAGTTTTTTCTTGAAAGATCGAGAATGAGAAAAATCACCTTACCAACGGAATTATCCATGGTTAAATTTTCCATCTTTTTAGATAAAAAGGTCAACCGACGTGCCATGGTTTTCACAAAATCAACCGCCACATCGTTATCGACTATTATTAATTCTTCTAATTTGCTTTTAGGAATAACAATGAGAAACGTGTCTTCCATCGTTTCAGCGGTGGCTGGATAGTTACCATTTTCAAACAGCAAAGACTCTGCAAATACATCTCCCTCTTTCATTATTTTTATGATAAATTCCCTTCCAGAAGGAGACATTTTTAATATTTTGACTTTTCCTTTCTTTACCATATAAATGTGCTTGCCTTTTTCTACTTCGGTAAAAATTATTGAATTTTTCTCATAAAATTCCACCCTTGATATTTTGGAAATCTTATCGAGAGAATCTTTGCTGAAACTCTTCAAATATCCAACCGTTTTCAAAAAATTCAGAATGTCCATATCACCAAATTCTATCATAAAATCCACTTTTTACTCGTAAAGCATCACTTCAAAGATCTCATTTTTTATTTCTTCGAAATCAACACGTTACCCGATCTTTCTATCGTTTCATCGATCAACTTAGCACAGGCAGATATATCTTCCATTTTTGTCGAAACCACCGTGAATTTTGCAATAGATGGAGCTTTCATATCCCAACTTTCTTTTAAAGATGGGGATTCCACGTGTATATCCACTATATCTATATTGCAATTCATTATCTCATCGTGGATCTTTGAGAACAAGTCACTTTCGTAGATGTTTCCCGCGATTTCATAATTGAGCTTTGTCTTGATCTTTGAAAGCACGTCCATAACTTCTTTTCTGGCTTTTTCAATATCCATTTTCACCTTTTTCTTTTTTGCTTCTTTCTGGATCTTCGCGAGCACTTTTTCTTCTCTCTCTATTTCGTGCACCATTTCTTTATTTGGAAAAGAAATGGCACCGGCTGGACATATCGTTGCACAGGTGGAACATCCCACCAAGCAGTTGAACTTCTTGCTCACAACAGCCTTGTTTTCTTCCATATCAAAGTCAAAAACATTTCTTCCGCACGACACGAAACAGAGTTTGCAACCAATACATTTATCCGCGTCTATCGTGGGATACCACGGAATTTTCGTCCTATCGATCCCATGCCAATATGCGAATTTTTTCTCTAATTCTTCAGTCATAATCTCTCCTCCTCTTTATTTAACGTTTTCAACTTCTTTGGTTTTGTTCAGGCCCTTTACACGAATTGGGTATGTAATCACTTCTCACTTTATATTCTTCAATCGCCAAGTTGATGATCCCATTTACAAATTTTGGTATCCTCCCCAATTTGTAATAACGCCACCTACCATCTTTTCTCACAGATATAAAATCAATATCGTGTAAAGCTTTTAAATGTCGAGAGACACTTGATTGCGTCATAGAAAGCAGAGTTTGAAGATCACACACACACAATTCATCGTAGAGGGAAAGAAACGAAAGGATCTTTAAATTTACCTCATCTGCCAAGGTATTTAACACCGTCGCCAAATCCACTTTTTTAACTATCATCCGTGATCTCTCCTCGCAACTTCATTTAAATCTCTGTCATATATTCTCATATTCGAAAATGTACATATATTATACGATCAAAAGGGCATCAAGTCAAGAAATTTTAATACTTGGTCTCAACTCACTTTTGAAAAGTTCAAAAGTGATAAAATATAGAATATGGATGAAAGAAATACACTTACCTCAAGAGGAGATGAGAATTTTGAAAAAGATCATTTTTGTGCTCTTCCTTTTCACCGCAACGATTTCTACCTTCGTATTTGGTAGCAACTACTATTCTTATTTGAAATACCATGCTATGCCAGACGGTGGTTATGTGGACACTCCAACTTTTGTTTCTCGATATGGAAACGCCCCACAAACCGTATATCTGCAGTTGGTCGCTGAAAAATTTGGGAAAAACTTCGTCGGCGTTAAATACTTCGAATCTTATTTAGAAACTTTGAAAAAGCATCCAGAGTGGTTCTCAACCTACAATTGGATCAACTCTTCGCTCTCAATATCTGAATATCTACGCAAACAGAATGCCCCTTATGATAAAGACTTTCTAAAAGCGATCGATCGTTTTTTTGAGAAAAATTTGAAAAACTACTCCACCAATCCATCTTACGTTGACATGGTCTCAGATTTGTTGATAATAAGGAATTTTCTTGGAGAAAATCCCAAAACTTCTGCAGCATACTCCGAGGCTGTGAACCTCTTAAAACTGGCAATTAAGGGCAAGGTGGACAGGATAGTTGGACTAACTGAGATTAGAGGCATTCTAAATGCCAACATGTCCCTACCAAAGATAGATGGGCTCAGTGCTTTTATTTCCAATGCAATACCTTGGGTGGTAAACAGCAAAGACTTTCAAGATGCCGTGACATTGATTAAACTGAACAAAGACCACAAGAAATTCATACCTTTGATGAAAGATGAGAATGCCATTTCAACGCCTCAGCAACTCTACGATTACATAGAACTTTCCGAAAAACTCAATTTTTCTTACAAAAGAGTGAGCGGTATTTTCAAAACTTTACTAACATTTCGTGCCCCATTTGGGGGATATTACAACATCGGTACCACCTCAGACGTTCACGATAGCTATTGGGCAACAAAAATTCTCATCTTGAAAAAAAAGACAAACGATGCCGTTATATCCTATTGGAAAGGACTTGCAAAAGATCTCGCCGCTTATCCACTCATTTATCCAGCAAACATCCTTTCAACATACATATACTACTTTTTGCGTCTCAACAACGATCTCCATTTTTTAAGTGGCAAGGAATTTCAATCGTTGTCAAATGCACTTTCGAGTAAATTAAACGAAACACCCACGGCTCCCGCATACTATCTTGCAAAGTCTGATTTCACCATGGCCTTTCGCATGCTCAATGCAATTCAAATGATCGATTATAAAAACACAAAACTTTTCGATGATTTAAATACCACGTTAACGCGGCTGTTTAACGGGCTAAATGCAATTCCCAAGAATCAAAAGAACATCAGTTACTACTACATATACACGAACCTCTTGATTTTTGCGAATGACCTTGGATATCCGGTGAATATTAAAAACGTAAAGCAAATCAAAACTGGCTACGTTAAAAACTTGAAAGAAGTCACATCCCCTGATCTAACGTTGATAAACACGCTTTTTAAGTTGGAAAAAGCGTATGGTTTAAAGATCGACAAGAGTTTTTTTATCAACGCGGTGGATGAACTCTTAGATCAAAAAACGGGTGGTTACTTTTCAGATACTCAAGCTGGCATAGAAACATTTGAGAGTACATACAAAGCAGAAGAAATGTTGTTAGATTTGAAAAAATAAACCGGTGCTCCTCAGAATTCCCTGCATGTTCCAAGTTTGTGTTCTCTGTAACAACAGAGTTCATAAAGAAAAATGTTTTTATGCCGATTATTATGGTGGAGGTGGATGACATGAGAATAAACGGTGTTCCAAACGCACCTCAGCCCATGGACAACAACGGCAAAGGAAAGCGTTCCTTCAAAGTAGAAAAGTACTCTGGAGAGGTTTTTATACACACCCACAACAAGAGCGTGGATTTTAAAACATTCATAAGGGCTGTCAAAGATTCAATGAACGTTGATGACATTCGCAGAAAGCACGTAGAAGAATTGACGCAGCTTGTCAAATCTGGTAGATACAGCGTGGATACCGAAAAGTTAGCTCAAAAAATGCTTGAAGCGATGGGGGCACGAAAATGAAAATTGAAGAATTGTTAGATATTCTGAACGAGGAAAAAGATAAAACTTCTAAGCTCATTGAAGTGTTGAGAGAAAAACGCGACCTCATAGAAAAGAAAGACACTGATGGAATAAAAAGAATCCTAATCGTGGAAAAGCAATCGATTGACGAACTGAATTTACTCGAAAAGCAAAGAAATGAAGTGACGAAAGATCTTTCAGAAGCACTCGATGCCGAACCAACTGTTTCTGGTATCCTCGAAAAAATAGAGGAGCCCCATCGTCACAATTTAACTCTGATTGCGGCGAGATTGACAGAATTACTCAACGAGGTAAGTCTTTTAAATGTGGGAATTCAACAGATGATAGCTTACAGGATAGAGGAATTTGACATGGTGATGGATGTGCTACGAGGCAAACACGACACTTACAATGAGAATGAAAAAAACTTGGCCGGAACAATATTCAACGGGAGAGCGTGAATGTCAGGTCCTGGATTTTTCACGAGTTTGAACACCGCCGTCTTGGGCATGTACACCCAACAAACGGCAATTTCCGTGGTTGCAAACAACATAGCAAATGCCAACACTCCTGGTTATTCAAGAAGACGACCAGATATCGTCACAACACCACCTTTATCCATGCAGACATTGACACAACCTAACATGCCAATTTCTTTTGGGACTGGTTCAAAAGTTAAAGATGTTGAAAGAATTAGAAATGAGTTTTTAGACCTTCAGTACAGACAGTCAAATTCTCAACTCAATTTTTGGAACGAGATCAACACACAGTTTCAGTACATTCAACAGCTAATAGGAACTCCTGGAGTTAATGGTCTGCGTTCCTACTATGACAACTTTTGGAAAGCGGCACAGCAAGTTTCCACAACTCCAACGAGTATTGGGGCAAAATCCGAATTTGTTCAATCAGCCAAAGCTTTGATGGGCAAGATTCAAAGCATTTATTCAAATTTTGAACAGATGAAAACAAATTACACTCAACAAATCGAAAATGACACGAACAACATCAATTCCATTTTGAAGAGCATAACCGATCTGAATGTTAAGATCAGGGAATCTGCCACCCTCGGAAATCATCCAAATGATCTTTTGGATAAACGTGATATTCTGCTTGATAATCTATCCAAGTTAACGAATTTCAAAATTACAACTTTTAAAGATGGGGAAATTTCGTTATCAATAGACGGAAACAACGTACTTTCCGGTCAAACTTACATTCCCCTCAAGTTCAAAAAAGTACTCGGCAACTCCAATGAAGATTATATAAGTGCCAACAACGTGCATTTGACTTTTAAAAAAGGTAAGATTGGCGCCTTGTTTCACCTAAAAAATGATGTGATTTTAAAATATGAAAACATCCTTAACGGGCTGGCTTTGAATCTATCCGATAAAATAAACACCATACTCGAGCAATCATACGATCAAAACGGAAACCTTGGACAGCCTCTGTTTAAAGTGACTTTAACGCCCGGTCAACCTAAAGCGCTTTTCAGAATAAGCGGGACTAATCCACCTCAAGGTTACGTGTATGATCCGAGTCAAAAGCTTGAAGATATTTTCAGTGGACTCCCCAAAAATATAACGTTAAATGTGAACGGAGCACGGATAAACATTGACACGTCTGAAGATTCCTTGAATTCTCTCGTCTCCAAAATAAACGCGGCCAATGTTGGAATAGAAGCTTCTCTCTCTCCAAGAGGAAATTTGGTGATACGGGCAACCAAGGCACTCTCTTACGATCTCTTAAGATACAACAACAATACTGGAAAAACTCAACCTATAAACATTTCAGACAATGGCAG
This sequence comes from Mesoaciditogaceae bacterium, assembly GCA_015486145.1. Taxonomy (GTDB): domain Bacteria; phylum Thermotogota; class Thermotogae; order Mesoaciditogales; family Mesoaciditogaceae; genus WFSH01. The sequence continues at coordinate 615 of WFSH01000121.1, read as the reverse complement.
TGGCCTTTTCAGCGTTTTGGGCTTTAAAACCCAAAATGGCAAAATAAATCTCAGTTCATATCTTAACGATTCTCAACAAAACGCCCTTGTTGTTCCGTTTAGAAATGCGGCTCTCCATATCAATGTTAATCCCGTGATGATTTCAAATCCGGTTTATGTCGCCACGGATTTTAAACCAACTTTTCTTCCAAATACGGCTATAGGGATGGTTAAACCTACCGGACCTCAAAATTCCGGAGGAATTCAAATGGTGGCAGATCTTAAAACATCTGAAAATGACGGCGTTCAATCAATGGATTCATTTTTTGGATCACTGGTGAGTAGTATGGGAGTTGAAGGGCAAAACGCATCCGCAATGTTTGAAAATTCGAACGCTTTGGTCAACCAGATACAACTGGACAGAAAACAAGTTTCAAGCGTATCGATAAACAATCAAATGGCGCAAATGTTGCTTTATCAAAACGCGTATACCGCCTCTGCGAGAGTGGTTTCCACCATAAATTCAATGATCAACACACTCGTTAACATGGTGAGGTGAGCCGTTGTGAGAATCACACAAAACATGATGAAATTCATGCTTGTAAATGATGTGGATAATGTTCTTAAAAGATTGGC
>WFSH01000120.1 GCA_015486145.1 Mesoaciditogaceae bacterium | reverse complement strand
GATCAACAATGGCCTTTTTCAAAGATTCCAAAGAGCCTCTGACGTGAGAGGGACTGGAGTGGTGATCAAAGATCGTTGCGACACCACTGTGAATGAATTCAGAAGCCGCGACCATCGCGCTTATTTCGATCTCTTCTTTTGTGAGGGCTCTGTCGAGTCTCCACCAAAGTTGTTTCAATATTTGGGTAAAACTGAGAGGATGAAATTCTACGCTCATACCCCGTGCTAACGTGGAATATATGTGAGTGTGTGCATTGATCCACGCTGGCATGATCAACTTTCCTTTTACATCTATGTCGCTTTGACCGTGAAAATTGCTCATCTCTCCAACATTTGTTATTTTTCCATTCTCGAAACTGACAAATCCCCTTTCTATCAAGGAATCTCCGGTGAATACTCGCCCGTTGGTTAATGTGTACGCCAAAAAACAGGCCCCCTTTTCACGAATCTACCTTTGGTTTTTTCGTTGAAAACACCATCTTTTACCACAAAATTTCCACGCACTATGGTCGAGACGAATTTTCCATTTAAAGCCAAACCATCATAAGGCGTGTAATCGGCTTTTGTGTGAAGTGTATCGTTACTCACAACCCACTTGGCATTCGGATCGAATATGGCTATATCCGCGTCGTATCCAACTTTCAATTTTCCCTTTTCATTTAGCCCAAATGTTTCCGCCACGTTTGTGCTCTGAATTTTCACGAGTTCGTTCAAATCCAAGATTCCGCTTTTCACAAAGAGAGTGTAAAAAATATAAAATGAAGTTTCCACTCCACCAATACCGTTTGGCATCGAATCGTAATCATTCGCGTTTTCCAATTTTTCAATCTTTTTAAACGGGCAGTGATCGGTTCCGACGGTGTAAAATAGCCCGTTTTTGAAATGTTCTCTCATCAGTTTCACGTCTTCTCGTGAACGTAAGGGGGGCACCAAGGCATAAAGCGCGGCAATTTCTTCACTTTTTTCGTATTTTGAACTATCGAGCACAAAATATTGTGGACATGTCTCCAACCTCAAATTTGAGGGGATACCGCACCTTTTCAAAAGTTCCACAGAACGTCCACTTGAATTGTGAACGATGTAAGCTTGGCCATCGGTGAGCTTGGCGAAATTGGCTATTCTTGACACGGCCTCGGCTTCGGCTTCAAAAGAATGATATTTGGGCAAACGAGATGGAACATGCGTACGTTCAGAAGACATTGCACGAAGGATCATGTCGTCGTTTTCAGCGTGAAAGGTGGCGATCAATCCATATTTTTTCGTTGATTTCAGAAGTTCAAATATATACCCATCGCGTGTCATCCTGTTTGAAGAACTGTAAGTGGTAAAGTTTTTTACGCTGTTAATTCCCAATTCCAAGGACTTCTGGCACAGCTTTTCAGTTGAAAAATTTGGATGTGCGATCGTTGTGTGAAAGGTGTAATCAACGTGAGAATTTGCAGCCAGTTTCATTCGTCTGTCAAACGCCCTTTCCAGCTCAGAATATTCCGTTATTGGATCGAGAAAGTCTATGTAAGTTGTTACCCCACCGTAAGCTGCACCAATTGAACCTGACTCGAAATTGTCGGCAGACGTGTACTTTCCGAGATTCAATGCAAAATGGACGTGAGGATCGATCAAGCCGGGTAAAATATAAAATCCCTTTGCGTCGTAAATTTCCACGGCATCGAAACGTTCACTCGACACCGTGGAGATCTTTCCATCTTTTACATAAATATTTGCTTCATAAGTGTTGGCACCGTCGAAGATCTTTCCATTGAGAATCGCAAGATCGTTCAAGGTCGTCCTCCCATTGTAAGGGCAAATATGGCTTTCATCGTGTGAAGTCTGTTTTCGGCTTCATCCCAAACCACGGAATGTGGACCATCTATTACGGAGTCGACGACTTCTTTACCTCTGTCTGCTGGTAAAGCGTGCATGTAGATGGAATGTTTTTTCGCCAAATTCATTCTTCTTTCATCGCAGATCCAGTCTTTGTGCTGTCTTACCTTCTCCATTATTTCTTCTTTTCTCTCTTCGGATTCCATTGGATTATCTATGGTGAAAAATCCACCCCAAGATTTTGGAATGACGACATCCGCATCGATAAAAGCTTCATCCATGTTGTGGGTGATCTTTAAACTTCCACCTCCGGCTTCGGCGTTTTTCTTGGCTTGCTCCACGATTTCTGGCATGAGATCGAATCCCTCAGGATAGGCCAGCGTAACATCCATCCCGTAACGTGGGAAAAGTAGTATCTGGGACTGAGGAACTGAGAGAGGTTTCAAATGACTTTCAGCGTAAGCCCAACTGATTCCAACTTTCAAGTGCTTCAGGTTTTTACCAAATTTTTCTTCTATTGTCATCAAATCTGCCAAAATCTGTGTGGGATGATATTTGTCGTCTTGCAGATTTACAACCGGTATGTCTGCACTCTTCGCGATGTCGTTCAAATATTTGTTTCCAACACCAAATTGGCAATGTCTTATGGCTATTCCTTCCCCAAATCGGCTGAGAACTTTTGCGGTATCCGAGGCAGTTTCACCATGGTGGGCTTGCATTTTGTCCGGAGAAAGGAATATTCCATGCCCACCAAGTTGGGTTATGCCTGTTTCAGCGGCATTTCGCGTTCTGGTGGATTCGTCGTAAAAGATCATGTAAAGCGTTTTGTAAGCAAGCAAAGGATGAATTTCACCTCTCGCAAGCTTTTTCTTGAGATCAAAGGCAGTTTCCATGAAAAGATCTACTTCTTCTTTAGAAAAATCTTGAATGGTTATAAAATCTTTTCCTCTTAATAGCGAACTCATTGTATGACCTCCCGTTAATTTTTGATTCTCCGTACTATCCGGTATGAGTAACACTTTAGTACCGCTTTACAAGTGGCGAATGTGATTTTTTCGAGGTCCCGTCAGAACTGGGATCACTTTTTCTTCGAAATGATTTGCATGAAATTCGCGTAAAACGCCGCGGCTTTGACTAAATGATCTATTGGTGCTTGGTCATCGGGACCGTGAGCGTATATTTCGTTTGCCGGACCAAAACCTACCGTTGGTATTCCAAACAATCCGGCCGTTGCAACACCGTTGGTGGAAAAATTCCATTTGTCCACTTTTGGTTCAGATTTGAAAAGTTCTTTGTAAGTTTCAACGGCCGTCTGAACTATTTCAGAATCTTCTTCCATAACCCATGTTCTGAAATACTTTTCAGAGGAATAATCCACACCGGTGTAAGCGTGTCCTTCGTAAGTTTGCTCCAATATTTCCGCTTCGACTCCGGCTTCTTTTATAACTTTTTCAAATTCAGCAATGGCTGTTTCTTTAGTTTCACCTTTGGTAAGCCTACGGTCTATATGTATGGTACACTCGTCCGCCACCGAGTTTTCAGATGGGGATTTGAAAAATATTTGTGAAACAACGGCTGTACCTT
>WFSH01000119.1 GCA_015486145.1 Mesoaciditogaceae bacterium | reverse complement strand
ATGTGTATAAGAGACAGGGTCGAAGAAGAACGCGTAAACCTCGAGGATCTGTACGCCCGAATAATCAAGGAAGATGAAGAATGAACGAGATCAAAGCGATGATATGGAAAGATATGCGATACATTTTACGAAAGAAGTTGTTGCTCTATATGACTGCCGTGGTAGTATATATGGTCGTTGCCAACACGTTGTTCTTTGCAAAAGGGAAAAATTCGAATCTCGGAGTGATTTTCAATTTTCTCTTTCTCTCATCCATAGCTGTAATATTCATCCTTGGAGTCATGTTCATAAGCGGTGTCATCTTCCGAAATGAAAGAAACGATTTTACGCTTTCCTCCCTGTTGGCCGGGCCTCTGACCATCAAAGACATCTTCTTCGCCAAATCGGTGATCACTTTCACGATCACGTACGTATTCACAGTGGTATCTTTTGTATCCTTCATGATCTTCATCCTTTACGAAAAGGCGCCTCTTCCGAATATTCAGACGAGTTTAACAGCTTTAGTGACGATTCCAATTTGGGGATTCGTGATAACGGAAACGATAGGATTGCTCTATCTCCTCATCGCAAAGATCCAATATGTTCAAATGATAACCATGTTGTTCCTGATAGTCTCATCCATGAAATTCCTCAGCCACCCGCTGAGAATGCCTCGCTTCCCATTCATCTGGACAATTGGGGGTATTGGAGTTGCTGTGCTTTTGTATTTTGCTATTTCAAAAATGGATAAAGAGAGAGTAATGAGAGTTTTGCTTTAAAAACATGGCAAGTGGAAAGTCCAATAAAAAAGGAGATTTAAGATGGAAATCGTTAATCAACATTCTAAAACTACGGGAACTGCTTGTGATATGATCTGTGTTGGAGGGTGTACAAGTGCTTGTATCGCGGGTGGATGTGCAGAAACACTTTGACAATTGAAGTAAGGTAGACGAATTTCCTGTAGAAATTTTCTTGTTTAAATAAAAAATGTTCAAGAAAGGTGATAAAAATATGATTGACATGATTTCAAAAAATGTGAAAACGATCTTAAAAAGAAAGATCACATATTTGGCTTTTCTTTTCATGGGCTTGATCGTGTTTACCCTATGGCCAATCGAAGACAAGCCGAGAACTTTTGCAACGATACAATCGTCATTTACTTCTTGTGCGGTTATGCTTTTCATGATTAGCTTTGTTGTTTTATTTGGAGAGCTTTTTGCAATATTTTCTGGCAAAAGAAACGACGACTCTCTTAGTTCATCGTCATCTTCACCAAATGAAAAAAAGATGTTCCTCTCCAAACTGTTTACAATTTTTATGCTCTCGTATTTATTCGAGTCATCTGGATTGTTCATCATGTGGATGATATTGAGGATTTTCAATGAAAAGATCTCCATACAAACGATTTTGACTTCTTTTGTGATCATTCCCTTATTTGGATTGGCCATCATAGAACTTCTTGGATTACTCTACATTTTTATTCAGAACAAAAAAACTTTTCAAATTGCATTGATCATCACTCTTGCTTTAGCCGTTGTGCAATCTTATAACAAACCTTTAAACTTAAACGGCTTACCGTTCACCGCTTCAACGTTGATAATGGCAAGTACAGGTTTGATGCTGTACTTTGTCACTTTAAAAGTGTATAGAAAATGGAGAAAAGGCGATGATTTCAAATGAATAACCTCTTGCCTCCTAATACCACTTGACATTTGGTGGCATCGGGGCTACCGTGCTTTTATATTTTGCCATTTCAAAAATAGATATAGATAAAGAAATGGTCGTGAGGGTTTTATTTTAAAAACATGGTTCCTATGTGAGAGGAGAGACACAATCTCAAGTGAGCGGTGATGAGTGAGTTGCGATCAGTAAATTGTGAATAGTAAGTAGTAAACAGCGACGCGTGAGCTGTGAGAAAATCAAAAATGCAAAAATCTATGTTGCTTTTGGTCCACAAAGACCAAAATTTTTGTTCCACTTCAATAGGATTTAAATTTGTTGCTTTGTTTTCTTCTGCAACTTTTGTCGTTTGTGTTCATACAATGACATTGTGAGTGATTTTGTCAAGCAGAGCCGTCATTAGAACATCATCATGGAATATTTTTATTCAGTTTAACTTTTTGATTTTCTGTGGTATAATTCGTTAGATACATATCTAACGAGGTGAATGTTATGAATCAATCAAACATGCTTCAACTCATTCATAATCTGAATTTTGATTTTGTTGAGAGTCTTTTCTCTGTTGCAATGCAAAGAGAAATCGACGATGTTTATATAAGAGAATGGCAAAAAACAGTTGAGAACACACTAATACCATTGATTGAAGAAGATAGATTTTATTTCGAGAATGGATCAATTTTTTCAGAAGGATTGGAGATTTTTCTGCTTTCTTTTGTCTTCGAATATAAATCGTCTTCTATCTCCCACTTCATTGAACAATTCCAAAGATATTCTGAAAGCAAATTTGCCCACAAGATTATTGAAAATATGTGTGAAATTGAGGAAGTGGATTTTGACAGGGAAATTTTTGACAACCCAGGCAATTTGGCAAGATTCATCAACACAAATTTTGAATTTTCTAAGCAAAACAAGTGGGATATCCTCCAGTTTTTTTTGAATACCAAAGAATACAAGGAGGATTTGTTGAAAATATTCAAGTGGCACTACGAAAATAATTTCAAAAAGATTGAGAAGTATGTGAATGAACGTGCCAACGTATTTGAGAAGAATTTTGAAACCGTGCTAAGAAAATATGAAAACGATTTTGCCCAACGCCTTCTCACCGGACTGTTTTCAAAAGAAAATGTTGAGACTCTTCTCGTATCTATTTCATGTTTCATGAGAAAAGAAGTTATCGCATGGAAAGAAAGAAAAGGCAATAAACGTTGGATCGTTGCAGGATTTGATTATTTGAATATGATAGTGGAAAATCTTGATCCACAAACAGAAGCTCTCAGACTTCTAAAAATTATAGCTGATGAGAGCAGATTGAAAATAATTAAGCTTTTATCTGGGAAGGAATGTAGAAATCCAGAAATTGCCAACTTACTTGGCCTCACAAAAGCGACCATTTCTCACCATATGAATGTACTGTGTACTCACAACATTGTTGACATAAGAATGGATGGAAACAAGATTTTTTACAGTGTCGATAGGAAGAAGTTGAAAAAACGCTTAAGTGAGATTATTGATAAGATTTTATAAATGACGCTATTTTATTTTTTTAGCGTTATGTTAGATGTATATCTAACAAAATAAAATTTGGCCGGTACCATTTTAAATTATGAAAGTTTACTCAACAAAAATTCCAAATCTGAAGGGAAAAAAGGTTGATTGTTAAGCTTGTAGAAACTCTTATGGTGGAGGCGAGCATATATGAAAAGGGAAATAGAGAAAAAACTATTTAGCAAAGACTTTCTTCTTCTTTTATGTGGACAAACAGTTTCGTCTGCCGGGAGTTCGATAGTTTACATAGGACTCATTTGGTGGATCATAATGAATTTTCCAAAGTCTGAAGGCGGAATTATTATGGGAACAGTTCTCGCTCTTAATATTGTGCCGAAAATAGTTATGGGGTCTTTTGTGGGAATTTGGATTGATAAGTTCAGCAGGAAGTTCATAGTTGTTTCGGCAGATATTTTAAGAGGGGTAATAAATTTGATCTTTGCTTATCTCATCTTTTCCAATTTAATGAATCCAACATATCTGTACGTACTCATAGTCTTTTCAGCGATAGGTTCAACCTTTTTCAATCCGGCAGTTCGCTCCTCTATTCCAAATATAGTTTCCTCACAAAATTTGACTCGTGCAAATGGTTTATACCAAGGAAGTTTACAAATTGTCAACATCGTTGGTCCAACTATTGGTGGGCTTCTTATAGCCTTTATCGGGATTTATCCAGTTTTTATCATTAATGGTATCTCTTATCTTTTTTCTGCGTTTACAGAGCTATTTATAAATTTTAAACAGGAAAAAATCAAAGAAAAACGGCCATTCTTGAAGGAATTTATGGAAGGCTTTAAGTTCATTTATTCTCAAAAAATCATATTTTATCTCATGATAATGTCCGCTGTGATAGGATTTTTTCTTGCACCTATGAATATACTCATCGCGAAACGTATAAAGTATTTCTTTAACTTGGGAGCGCTAGAGCTTGGGTATGTAACAAGTGCAATCTCTTTGGGAATGATTTTGGGAACGTTTGTTATTTCGATTGTTTCTCCAAAAAAGAAATTCTTACCGATAGTTTGTGGGATAACAACAATTGGATTTATGTTTTCAATAGTTGGATATTTATCAAATTTTCTTGAATTTCTAATGGGATTCTTTATAATAGGTTTTTTTGCTTCGATCGTCACAATACTTGGAGAAGTGGTCCTGCAAACCATGACGCCTGACGAAAAACGAGGTAGGGTTTTTAGTATTTCAAACACTTTTGATAGTGTATTTGAGCCAGTTTCTTTATCAGCAATTGGAACGCTTACAAGTATTTTTAGCACTTCAACGATATTCTTAATCAGTGGCATTGTGATTTTCTTAACAGGGGTATCCACGTTTTTCGTTTCTCAAATCAAAGAAATTTGATAGTTTACGATAAATATGCAATAGGTATCGTAAAAGCTGAAAAGCAAATGTATGAAGTACGATAAGATATTCACGCCGATTAGTCACGTGATAAAACAAAATAACCTCGACATATCCAAAGCCGTTGAAGAGTTTGAAGACGTATTCTCTTAGAGTTTGACAGCCTTTTCAAACGATCTGGAAGAGATAAAACAGTTTCTCGATACACTTCACGAACGAGCGATAAAAGCGGTGATGAACGCGATGAGAAGCCAAGGCCTTAACAGCCGTTATGAAGAATATGGTCTTGATCGCACATATTGTTTGCGTGAATAAGCATCCTTTACATATGATTGACTTTTATCACAGTATCTGATACCTGCGTTTTTTGTTTTCTACAGAGTTTTTCATGATAGAATAAATGCGAATTGAATTCTTCACTGAAGGTGTTGAAGATGGTTATAAAACCACTTGAAGAAATTAAAAAAATTCTGAAAGATCATGAAAAAATGCTGAGCGAGAAATTCAAAGTCAAAAGCATTATGATATTTGGTTCTTATGCCCGAAATGAGCAAAAAGAAGGCAGCGATGTGGATATTATTGTTGATTTTTCCGAGCCTATAGGACTGGAATTCATAGACTTAAAAGAGTATCTGGAAGAAATTCTGGGAATGAAAGTGGATCTTGTAACTCCACGTGCGATAAGGGAAAAAATGAGAAAGTCCATCTTAAAGGAAGCCGTAAAAATAAAATGAAAAGAACGTATGAAATGTTTTTTGAAGATATCTACACTTCCCTAGAAAAGATCAAGAAATACATAAGTGGAATATCATTCTCTGAGTTTATTCATGATGATAAAACTATTGACGCTGTTATTAGAAATCTTGAGATATTGGGAGAAGCTTCTAAGAACATTCCAGAAAACTTGCGTCAAGAGCATTCAAATATTCCCTGGAAACGTATGATCGGATTGAGAAACATCATAGCCCATGAATATTTTGGAATCGACTATCAAATATTATGGCAAATTGTAAAAAAAGATCTGCCGGATTTAGAGCCTCTGATAAAAGAGAGCTTAAACAAGTTGACTAAAGAAAATTAAGGGTCTGTACAAAAATGAGAAACTTCAATACTCCACGAGACTACCTTTCTCTCTCGCTTTATTGAATCCCCATCTGAACGTTAACAGGCCCGCAGGCACCGTTATAAAACTCATTAACACCAGGATCAGCACGCTTTCTTTCACGCTTGAAAACGTCGCATTAACGAGTAGTGCCTTTCTCAACGCTCTTATCGCGTATGTAGTTGGCATCATGTAGGATGTCCATCTTATCCATATTGGCAGTATTGAAATTGGAAAAAAGACACCACTTACCAACCCTGAAAGCGTTGTGAACGTCCAACTCACAGGGTCTCCTTTCTTCGTTACCATGATTATCCCGGCACTTGTCAGCCCTATTCCTCCTATACAAATTACGGATAGCACGAGTATGAATAGGGACAACCAGATGTTTATCTTCATTTGCACGTTGAAGACAGCCACAAGGAAGATGAAGATCATTCCAACATTTAACGTCGTCCAGAGAAAGCTCGTTATTCCACTGAATGTCAATATCTGCCACAGTGGGGTGTCGCTCATGAGAAGATATTCCAGCGTTCCCATCGATTGTTCTGACCTTATCGCAGAATGAAATGAGTTCATTGCAACACTCACATAACTCATGTAAGCCCCGCCCGTTATGAAGTACGCCATGAGGTTGCCACCGTATAGGCTAAGGGCGGGAAATGAATTGCCCATTTGTAAAAACTGCGCCATGAATCCGAATCTCAAAACGCCTATCAGCATGCCGAGTATTCCCAACACGGCGTAAACTTTGTAGCTGAAGTTTATCGCAAAGCCTCTCTTGACGAATGTCCACAATTTAGTCAGAAAGCTTATCATCTTTTTCTCCCATGAAGTTCAAAAATACTTCTTCCAAAGATGGCTCTTCCACGTTTATCTTCAAAAGTTTCACTTTCATGGATTTCATCTTATCCACAACGTAGTCCATAACCTCTTCGGTATTTTCAACGTGAATGAAGACGGTTTCATCTTTAACGTCCACTCGTTTTATCTTTTCTCTCATGCCGTTTTCGAGGAAGAAGTCTTTATCCATGCTCACGCTCCCGTCGGTCTTTATCTTTATGATCTCGTGTTTGAGATATCTTTTGAGATTGGTTGGGCTATCTACGGTGAGAAGCCTTCCATCCTTTAGGATGGCAATCCTATCCGCTATGGTTTCGGCTTCGTGTAAGTCGTGTGTTGCGAGGATGACGGCTTTATCTTTCTTGATCTCTTTTATCCTCTGTCTTATCTCCATGGCACTCTTTGGGTCTATTGAAGATGTGGGCTCATCCAACATGAGTATCTTTGGGTTGTGTATGAGTGCCCTTGCGAGTGAAAGCTTTTTTTTCATGCCAGTTGAGTATTTCATGTAGAGCATCTCTTTTGCGTCGTTTAAATTGAAAAAGTCCGAAAGTTCTTTTATCTTGTCATTCAACGATCTTCCACGCATTCCGTAAAGAGTTCCAAAGAACTTCAGATTTTGAAAACCGGTAAGTCTGTAATAAAATGACCTTTCAAAACCAGTGGACAGTCCTATGCACTTTCTCACTTTGGCTTCATCTTTGACGATATCATATCCGCACACAAAAGCCTTTCCAGAGGTTGGAAGCACAAGCGTGGAGAGCATCTTTATGAGCGTGGTTTTCCCCGCACCGTTTGGACCAAGAATGGCGAATATCTCACCTTCCTTGACTACAAACGATACATTTCTCACCGCTTTTATCTCTCTTTTGCCGAGTTTGTACGTTTTGGTGAGTGAGCTTACTTTTATTATTTCATTCACTTCAAGTTATACATCTTCTTTTGCCTCGATGCACCAACTACCACATCTCTCATTGCAGGCAACCACTTTACAACTTTTGAGTGTGCAACCGTGGCATATTACATCGTGTCGAACACATGGATCATCGCATGAAGTACAAAAATCCACGGTGCCAACATCCACAGGTTCATTTATGTATTCCATTTTTCACACCTTTTGTTTCAAGTCACACATCTTTTTTCACTTCGATACACCACGGCTCTGGTTTCTTCAAATGGCATTTTTCGTTGGTGCATCCGCACGTTCCATCTCCATCACAGCGTTTCTCACATTCGTCTAAAACGCACGTGTTCAAAACACCAACATCCACAGGCTCATTTATGTATTCCATTTTTCACGCCTTCTCCCTTTCTTTTTTCTTCGTTTCGTTCTTCACAACAAGCTTTATCATATCTTTTAGATTGTACCTCAACGGTATACACGTTGATTGTGGCTTTTTCACCGGCAATGCGTGAAGTTTGTCCACCACCACCGCGTTGAACACACATCCTCCCATGCAAAGGGGAAATATTTCACAATTTTTGCACTTTTCAAACGGACTCCACGATGTCCACCTTTCAAGGCGGTAGTTAAGTTCTATCTTTCCATCTTTTACCCATCCAACATTCTTGTCGCTGCTTCCCACTTCTCCCCAACATTTGAACAGTCTTCCATCTGGCTCCACAACAAATGAATTTTGGCAAAGCGCGTCACATCTTGCAAATCTCATCTTTTTGAATGGATTAAACGGATAATCCGGAAAGTATTCCAGCACTTCTTTGTACAGTTCAACTTCTAATTTCGCAAATTCTTTTAACGTTAGCGTGTTGTCATCAAATGAATGTGGAGCTTCCGGAATAACTTCAACCATCTGAAAATCAAACGACACTTTCAATCCCCTTTGGGCGAATTCTCTTATCATTCCCTTGACTGACGGTACGCTGTCTTTGGATATGTTCGTTCTTATTTGCACGTGAATTGTATCTTGTATCTGGTGTATATTTTCGATAAGTTGGTCGTAAGTGCCACTGCCATCTTTTAAAATACGGTATTTATCATGAAAATCTTTTTGCCCATCTATCGTAATTATAACGCTTTTTATGCCAACATCTGCGAGTCTTTTTGCCCTTTCTTCGTTTAGAAGGTATCCGTTGGTTACTATGAACGGATCGTAAAAAACGTCGTATGCTTCACACAATTCTTGGAATCCCCTACTGAGCTTTATCATTTTTTCAAATTCAAGCAGCGGTTCTCCACCGTAAAAGGTCACGCTCAACGTCCTTGGCTTTTTGTTTTCAAAGTATTCTTTCGTAACTTTTAACATGTTGTCTATCATCTCGTTTGGAAATGACTGTGGTTTTCCCTTTCTTGTCAACGGAATGAGCTGATTTTGGTAACAGTAAGTGCATGCAAAATTACATACAGTTGTCATGACAATCGTGAATCTCAAGAATTCATCCGTGTATTTGTAATTGTTGAATCTTGATTTGAGGTGATCCGTTTCGTCAAAATCATCTTCTATTATGTAGCCGCCTTTTTTCAGAGAACGAGTGATTTCGTCATTTGTGCCATCTATTTGGGGGGAATGAATTATCTCTTTCACTCTCTCTATTTTTTCAGGTTTTACTTTGAGAATGGCCTGCGTTATCTGGTTGAACAGGATGAGGTTACCGTCTACATTCAATTCCAAATTCCATTTGGAAGGTTTCATTTCTTTTCACTCCCAATGATAGTTTTATCTAATTTCAACGCGTTTGTTTTTTCTCTCTCTTTTTCTTTCACGGCATACCACAAACGCGCGAATCCCTCTACGTCGGTTATCTCTTCCGGACATCCCTTGTAGCCATTCATCCTTGAAAGCCTACAGCCTCCTCCACAAAGAGGTAATAATTTGCATTTCAAGCAATCTTCATCTTCAAATGCACTTGGCTTGTGCCACTTTTCATATTCTATGGAATCGTATTTTGGCCCATCTGCCGTGAGTTTGCCTATTGGATCGTTATTCAACACAGTACATCTGTGAAGTTCTCCTTTTGGGCCTATGAGAACAGATGAGAGTTTGTCATATTCACAATAAACATTGGCATTACCTAAGAGAGGAAGTAATACGCTGAAATTTTTATTCAGAGCTTTTAAGTAAAGTGTAGAAAGTTTTTTGTAAGGCTGCTTTCCTTGAAACTCTCTCACTTTTTCGTAAAAATCCGTAGCTTTATTCGATCCAAATATCCATCTAAAATAAATCAGGATGCGTTCTTTTGGGAAATCATCAAACATGTCCATGAGTGAACTTATAGATTCGTAATTGTCGGGTCCAACGTTTACTCTTAAATTCACACTCACGTTTTTTGTAACTTCCAGGAGATGTTTCATGTTGGCGTATATCTTTTCAAAAGTTGGACCTCCACCCTTGAGGTATCTGTATTTGTTGTGATAATCTGGTAGACCATCCAAAGTTATTTGAACGCTCATTATCTTCAAATCATCGAATTGTTTTGCTTTTTCATCGTCTAAAAGATATCCATTTGTTGACATCGAAGAGGAAAAGTTAGTTTTGTTTCTTTCGCAAGCATCGTTAACGTATTCATTTACGAATTTTATCGTGTCGAATTTCAAAAGTGGTTCTCCACCAAACCAACTCACGTGTATGCTCTTTTTTTGAGAGGCCATCCTGGAGATGCTTTCGGCTACACTTTTAGCCGTCGTTTCATCCATAGAAGGTCCCGTTTTGGACTCGTAGCAGTAAACGCAATCAAAATTGCATTCCATGGTGGGCATGATCGTGAATGTCATCGATGACGCGTTAAAGCGTTCCATTAAGTTTAGCATCTTGAGATGTTGAATTTCATCGAAGCGTTCATTCACAAGATACCCACCAAACAGAAGATCTTTTTTGAGCTTTTTGTACTCTCCGCTTCTTTCTTCGTTTGGTGCTTGAAGGATTTTCTTTATCTTTTCAAATTTAACTTTGTCAACTTTTGCTATGGCTTTTGAGAGAAAATTTATGCATACGATCTTATCTCCATCTTCAAAAAAGACGTTGTACTTTGAGGTTTTAACAAGATTAT
>WFSH01000118.1 GCA_015486145.1 Mesoaciditogaceae bacterium | reverse complement strand
CCAATCGGTACGATAACCGCTTTGATTGGCGCTCCGATTTTTATTTACATACTCAGGAGGCGATCACAAATTGTGTGAAATACTGAAAGCTCAACATCTGAGTTATTCTTACCCTAAGTCATCGTTTAAAGCTCTCAAAGATGTGAATCTTTCAATTTGCGAGGGCGAAATAGTTGGAATAATAGGACCAAATGGTTCTGGTAAGACCACCTTGGTTAAATCCATTGCGTCGATTTTGCAATACGAGGGAAGCGTAAAGATCTTGGGAAAAGAAGTAAAAAATTACACAAGAAAAGAACTTGCACGCATTCTTGGAGTCGTAGCCCAAGAATTTTCACCATCTTACGACGTGAACGCGACGGAGGTTGTTGAACTTGGAAGAATACCGTATACCGGTCTTCTTGGTCAGATAGCGAAAGAAGACGCCAAAGCCATTGAAATGGCATTTGAATCGCTTAAGATCTCGCATCTTAAAAATCGAATGTTTTATTCTTTAAGTGGGGGAGAGAGACAGATGGTTTACGTGGCTAAGGTTTTTGCGCAAAATCCAAAACTTTTGGTACTCGATGAAGCTACCGCGCATTTGGATATAGGGCACGCCCAACGTTTGCTTGAGAAGATAATAAGATTTTCAAAAATGGATGGCAAAACTGTGATAGCCACATTCCATGATATAAACCAGGCTGCCGCTTTCTCTGACAGAATAGTCATCATGAAAGAGGGAAACATCGTGGCAGACGGTGTCCCTGAAGATGTTTTAAAAGAAGAGACGCTCTACAAAGTTTACGAAGCTCGCTGTACCGTAATACGTCATCCGAAAACGGGGAGGATTCGTGTTCTCAACGATTTGGAAGGCGAACAAAATTCTTACCAACGACAAGATACCTTGCTCCGATCGGGGAGTTCCTGAGGAGTTCAACGATCAACCGCTCGTAAGATTTTTTTAAGTTAAAACTGTCTACTTTTATCGCGATACCTTTAACAAAATACAACGTTCTTTGTTCAACATTGATTTCGAGTATGAGCCTTTTGAACCACGGTGGATAAGAAAGAATCGTTCTTATTTCTGAAAGTATTTTAGGATTAATTATCCCGTTTCTATCCATACTTGTTGGATCTATTCCAAAAAAAATCTTATACCCGGTGGCGCGGTAAAGTTCAGCTTTCGACAATTCAAATAGAAAAATCCCTCCCGCTGAGGTAAGAAAATATCCATTTTGCGTGGCTACCACAAACGACGGCTTTCTTTCTTTCAATATCAAGTTAGCTGTTCCATTGCCAACGTAGCGTATTCTGTAAGATTCAACAAAAGAATTGTGAGGTACCCTTAGATCGGAAATGTGTACACCGCCCACCGGCAAAACTTCTCTCTCAAGATACTGCGGATTCAAAAATTCATTTCCAGATATTTCCAATTTGTATATTACCGGATCAAAATTGATGGCGAGGATGGCTTTTATCATCAGTATGATCAAAAAAATGCCAATGAAAGAGATGACAAAGCGTGCTCTCGCGTCAAAATGATCCATCTTACAAATCTTTAAACATCTATGTTAGTGGCATTGAGAGCGTGCCTTGAAATAAATTCCCTTCTACTCTCAACGTCGTTACCCATGAGTATGCGAAAAACATCGTTGGCGTACTCAGCATCTTCAATGCTGATTTTTATGATTTTACGAGATTCCGGATTCATGGTCGTTTCCCACAGTTGCTCTGGATTCATCTCGCCAAGTCCTTTGTACCTTTGAACCTCAAATTTTTGGTTTTTTTCATTCAGCCCATTCAATATTTTCTTTAATTCATCTTCTGTGTAGGCGTAAACGTGCTTTTTGCCGTAACTTATACGATAAAGCGGTGGCATGGCTGAAAAGACTTTGCCATTTTCCAAAAGCTCCCTCATATAGCGGTAAAACAAGGTAAGCAACAAGGTCCTTATATGAGCTCCGTCAACGTCGGCATCGGTCATTATGATAATACGTTCGTAACGAAGTTTCGAAATGTCAAAATCATTACCTATGTTCGTTCCAAGGGCAATTATTATGTTGTTGATTTGTTCATTCTTAAGAAGCTTATCCATGTTGGCTTTCTCAACGTTGAGTATTTTTCCTCTCAACGGAAGAATGGCTTGAAGGTTACGATCACGTCCCTGCTTTGCCGAACCTCCAGCTGAATCTCCCTCAACGATGAAAATTTCAGAATCTTTTTTGCCACTCATCGTACAATCGGCGAGTTTACCAGGTAAAGATGTATTTTCAAATGCACTTTTCCTTCTGACCATTTCACGGGCTTTTCTTGAAGCAATACGTGCAGATGCTGCCTGAGATATTCTTTCGAGAATACGCTTGAGAACCTTTTGGTTTATTTCCAAAAACTCTGGAAGTTTGTCCTGCATTACCGAGTTAACGACATCTGAAACCTCTTCGTTGCCGAGTTTTGCTTTAGTTTGTCCTTCAAATTGGGGCTCGGGAACTTTTACACTTAACACCGCTACCAACCCTTCACGAGTATCACTTCCCTTAAAGTTTTCATCGTTCTTTTTGAGTACGCCTGTTCTACGCCCAAAATCATTCATGATCCTTGTCAAAGAACCGTGAAAAGCGGTGACGTGTGTTCCACCTTCAACGGTGTTTATGTTGTTCACAAAAGCCTCCAACGTCTCATCATAATTGTTCGTGTAAACAAAAGCGCATTCCATTTCTACGCCGTTTTTCTTGCCTGAAAGGTAAACGGGCTCGTCTATGACGAGTTTGGAATTACGTGAAAGATATTTGACAAACTCTTTTATTCCTCCTTCGTAATGGAAGACTTTTCTGTGCGGTTCTTCTTCTCTTGAATCGACAAATTCTATGGTTAAATTCTTGTTAAGGAAGGCCAATTCCATGAGTCTGTGCTCTATTATTCTCCCGTCGAATTCTATAGATTTGAATATCTGTGAATCCGGTTTGAATACCGTTTTAGTTCCCGAACCTTCCGCTTCTCCAATTATCTCGACAGGTGTTGTTGGAACTCCACGTTCGTATTTTTGCCTGTATAACTTTCCATTTCGTTTGACGAAAACTTCCATCCATTCACTTAACGCGTTAACCACACTGGCTCCAACACCATGCAACCCTCCACTGACTTTGTAAGTTCTTTGAGAGAATTTTGCACCGGCATGCAAATCAGTCATAACAACCTCTAAGGCACTTTTGTGTTCTTCGGAGTGCTCATCCACAGGTATGCCTCGTCCGTTATCTTCGATCGTCACAATGGAACCAGGAGCTATTTCCACTCTTACCCAATCACAAAACTCTGCCGTTGCTTCATCGACACTGTTGTCCACTATTTCATTTATTAAATGATGTAATCCAGCTGACCCAGTTGATCCTATGTACATCCCAGGCCGTTTTCTCACAGCCTCAAGTCCGCGTAAAATTCTTATGCTGTCAGCATTGTAATCGCTTTTTTCGTTTGTGTTAAAACCCATCTTGCCACCTCTTTACCTAAGTCTTTTTACAACGATTTTTTTGAAATACATTCCACCATCGCTGAGAGCTTTTAAAAGCTCTGTGGATCTGAAACGAACTTCTGCAAGAACGACGGAATCATTTGACCATACCTCTAATACGCCATCTTTTCCCTTTGAGGCGTAAGTTTTAGAGGCTAAGAGATCACCTGCCGCTTTCCTCCATGCGGCATTAATCTCCATTCTGTTTTCGAGTTCAGAAAAAAAAGGATCTTTGCGTGCTAAAGTTTCAAAAAGCTTTGATATTTTGCGTTCAGACACAGTTTATTATACCACTTTTTCCTTCGAGTTTTTTGTGTTATAATCGGTGTAAAGAAGATGTCAAGGAGGTTTTTTACGTTGAAAAAAGGTATACATCCCAAGCTTCATGAAGTTATCGCTAAATGTGCATGTGGGGCGGAGTACAAAGTTCTTTCAACAAAAGAAGAAATAAGTTTAGAAGTCTGTGCCGCGTGTCATCCATTTTTTACGGGTAAGCGAACGAATATCATAGATACTGAGGGTAGAGTTGATCGATTTAACAGAAGATATGGAAAAAAATGAAACACACCCCAAGACGGGGTGTGTTTTTTCAATTCAAATGGCAAGTTCACCCGGTTTTTTTGCGAAAAGCCGGGCACTTTTTATGTCATCAAGATTACAGACAAATCGTGTAAGACGTTCTATTCCAATTCCACATCCAGCTGAAGGTGGAATTCCCTTCTTTACCTCCTCAAGGTACCATTTCATAGACTCCAAATCATTTCCTTTGTATTCCATGCGCCGTAAGATCTTTTCATATTCATACTCTCTTTCACCACCAGAAGATGCCTCTTGGAAACCATAGGGATAAATGAGATCCATGTCTCGCAAAGTTTTTCCATTGTCATCAAGTTTGTCGTAAAATTCGCGATCGTCAATGTGAATATCTATCAACCAAAAGGGCTGAGTTGCATTTTCAGAAAGCACACTTTCGAAATTCGATCCATATTTTTGCAAAGCTTCCAAATATTTGACACGCTCAAAGGGAATCTTGGGTATTGAAAAATGGGGATTCATTTCCCTTAAGAACTTCCCGAATTTTTCTTCTAATTTCTCGAATGCATCAGTTAACATTTCTTCAACTAAGCTCATCACATCGTCGCGAGTTGCATCCCGCATTTCGAGATCGAGTTGTGTGAATTCTATCAAATGGCGCCCACTGTCTCTTTTATCTTTCGTTTCTAAACGAATGTTTGGCGAAAACGAAAAGATCTTTGGATGAATTCGCATTGCCAGTTGTTTGTGAAATATCATGGATTTGGTGAGTGAATACTTTCCGTTGTAATATTCTATTCCAGCGTCAAAAACAGAATGATTCAACGGATCGGTAATGGGCGAGATTACCACGGGTAAAATCTCGATGAAACCTCGTTTTCTCAGAAACTGCCCCATTGATGAGATTAAGTCGCTCGACACCTCTAAAACTTCTCTTTTTACCTTAAGTCCTTCTTCCACACTTTCAAGTTTGTCCACTTTAAACACCTCCAGATAAAATTAAAGGCCGGTGACTTTTAATTGCCACCGGCCCGTTGGGTTTCGTTTTTCTAATTACACAACTAACCCAATCGACCGATGTCGATCGGATTATTATTATTGTTGTTTAATTCAACTATGTTCAGAACATAACTAAACATTTTCGCACCTCTTTGATTAACACTTGTCAAAAATGATACCACATAAAAAACAATTTGTCAAGAAAAATTTTGGTTTTCCTCCAAATTGTGTTGGTAACATTTTGAATAACGGAAGAGAAATAACGGGAATAACACAGAAAAGCGGACCGGGCGGTCCGCTTTTTGAAAATATGTATTTAAGTATTAAGGGGGATAGGGGGGTATTTCTCTATTTAGACGTGCGTTTTTTATTTTGGTTCAAATGAGACTTCAAATTTTTAATTCTCTCCGAGATAATGCAGAGAACCGAAAGAACTGGGATCTCTTCACGATCGTATGGATAACATTTTCGAATAACACATTCTTTGACATTTTAGTACCGCTTTACAAGCGGTGAGTGTAATCTTTTTGAAGCCTTGTCAAAACTGATTCAGACGTTT
>WFSH01000117.1 GCA_015486145.1 Mesoaciditogaceae bacterium | reverse complement strand
GGAGATGGTGTGGGGAGAATGGGAGGAGATGAGTTTCTCTTTCACATTGCAATAGATAACGTGTCTGAGCTTGAAAACGTTGAAAAACGCATAACGAGGGCGATCTCAACGCTAAGAAGAGGTGAAATGAAAGTGTACGGTTCCATCGGTTGGGCCATCTTTCCAGACGATGGTGAAGACCTAAAAGCGCTCATTGCCAAAGCTGATATGAACATGTACGTTCAAAAGAAAAAGGTTGACAAATGATCGACAAGATTAAAAAAAGCACATGAATAATTGTAGGTAGAAAAATCAAAAACAATTTATTTGTAGAAAAAAAGAATCGCGCAGATCATTTTCTGCGCGATTTGGTGTTTAAGATTCGTTGTTGTCTTTGCTTTCTGATATACGCTTGTTTATGTAATCAAGTTCTTCTTCCAACCAGCGCTTTTGATCTTCAAGATAGCGCTTTTCGTTTTCTGGAGAGATCGGATATGGAGCGTAATATCCTCTGAAACCCCAACCGGCTCCTCTAAATCCGTATCCACGACCGTATCCTCTTCCGAATCCCAATCCTCTTCCACCAACCATGTAACCCGGAACGGTATTTCCAGAACAATAACCCAATCCTCTACCTGTTCTTGGCCCGTATCCCAACGGTCCTGTTCTGTCACCCCAAGGCATTTTTGTCACCTCCTGAACAAATATATATACATAAAGCATATATATTTATATTAGCACTTTATCTACGCGTTGTCAAGAAAACGAGTTGCCTCAAAATAAAAATCTACATGAAAAATTATGGAAGCATTACACTTTACCCAAATCAGTTTTAGGAGAAGAGAAAGGAAGAGTGTATACTTAAAAAGTAAAAAATCCCATAATCCATCGAAACAGAGAGGAGACCTTTGAATGATAGATGAGAGATTAAAAAAAGTGGATGAATTTCTTGAATTGCTTTCGAAGAAATTCAACAGTATCAAAAGTCTCATAATGGTTAATATCTTCGAGAGGGAATGCAAAATTTTGGTGGGATACATTCGTGGAAAGGGTTTTGTGGATGAAAGTCGCTTTATAAATTTTGAATTTCAAAAAGATGTACATAGAAACTTACAGGAAAAGAATTTTGTTGTTTTT
Organism: Mesoaciditogaceae bacterium; assembly: GCA_015486145.1. GTDB lineage: Bacteria > Thermotogota > Thermotogae > Mesoaciditogales > Mesoaciditogaceae > WFSH01. The sequence goes on along the minus strand of WFSH01000117.1, from coordinate 3,707 downwards.
GAGGTTAATCCTAAAGAAAGGATAAAAATATATCCCTGGCTTTACGAGGGTGTGGATCTTCCCAAAGTGTATATTTGCATTTTTCCATTGTCTGCGGAAGAAAAATTCGGCTTGTTGGCATTCATGTTTGAAGCAAAGCCAAGGATTGATGAAATAAAAGATGTTTTTTATCAAGAATTGGATGAGATACCGGCTATAATCAGGCAAATTCACGAAGAAATAGTAATGGACAGTTTTGCTAAATCTACTGCTTATTCGGCGTCTGAAATGCTTAAAGCAGTTGATTCTTACACTTACAATCATTCAATTCGTGTTGCAGATTTTTCTCATATCATAGCTTCACATATAGGAGTAAAAGCCCCGGAATTGTTGGAGTATGCTGGCCTTATTCATGATGTTGGAAAACTGTTTGTGCCAAGGGAAATACTTTTAAAAAAAGGAGAACTTACACCTCAGGAATATGAAGAAGTGAAAAAGCACGTTTACGTTTTAGATGATATCTTTGCGGGAAATGTTTTCATGGGAAATATTGTAAAAATAGCACGGCTTCATCATGAACGTTTAGATGGTAGTGGATATATGGGAATGGATGAAAAAGATATTCCCTTAGAAGCGAGAATACTCGCCGTTGCCGATGTTGCTGATGCCATGCTTCATGATAGACCTTACAGGAAAGCGTTAGACGTTAGGGATGTGATAACTATTTTGAGAGATTTGGCAAACAAAAATAAACTAGATGGGGAAGTTGTGAATGTGGCTGCTAAGTTCATTAAAGAGTTTTATAGTGGCTTTATTAATGACGAGATTGTTAATGCTTTCCCTCCTTCAAAGAATGTGGTGATAAAAACCAGTGAAAATCGGTATATAAAAACAAGGGTGATTTCCTCAAGCAAAAGGATTGTCGAAGTTAAAAGAGTCGACATTGATATAAAACCAACGGAAAAAGTGAATCTCATTACACCGATTATGGGTGTAAATAAAATTTTTGGAGCAAAGTTATTTTCTTTTAGTGACTCTTCGTTCGTTTTTCATATTCTTGAAGACGAAAAAAGAGAGAAATACGTCTCCATACCTTGGAACCTTGATTTTTATTTCATCAAGGTGGAAGACCGGCAGGAGAAGTTAAAAGATATGTGGAACGCTCATGAAAAAATGTTTGCCACGACTACTGTAATAGGAGGGAACGAAATTTCCTTTACAACTGATAGAAGTTTAGAAGTTGGAGATATTATCATGGGGACGCTTGTGGCTTACAAAATGAGTGCTACTTTTGTTGGCATGATTTACGACAAAAGTGAAGTGTTGTCAGGAACTTATGTGTATAACGTAGAATACCTACCAATGCCTGAAAGAAATATAAGCCAAATATTCAAGCTTATATTCAAAAAGCAAGTTGACGTGAGAATGAAAACATAGAAATTCCACTTTACTTTTTGCTTTTTGTGGATCTTTTGTAATATTCAAATATTTCTTTTTTTATGGAAGTAAATGCTTTTACCACAAGGGGTGAGTAAAGCGTTGCTGAATTTTGCACGATTTCGTTGTACGAATCTTCTAGTGGAATAGCGTTTTTGTAAGGCCTCTTACTTGCCATAGCATCAAAACTATCAGCTATTGCGACAATCAAGGAAGCGACCGGTATATTTTCACCTTTGAGTTTTTGGGGGTAGCCACTTCCATTCCATCTTTCGTGATGGCTCAAGGCTATGACTGCAGCGAGTTTCAAAATATCAGCGGAAGATTTACTCATTATATCATAGCCTATCTTGGCATGTTTTCTCATTACTTCCCATTCTTCGTCTGTTAATTTCCCGGGTTTCAAAAGTATGGCGTCTGGTATTCCGATTTTACCTATATCGTGGAGAGGGGATGCGAATTGAATTTGTGAAACGAAAGACGGAGATAATCCCATCTGCTCTGCTATTCTTCCGGACAACCACCCCACTCTTTGGGTATGTTCGTGAGTTTCATCGTCTCTGAATTCCGAAGTTTTCTCCAAGACTTCTAAAACTTCAAAGCCCATCTGAAAATTCTTGTTTATCACGTTATCAAGTTCTGCTTCTGACATTTTCAGTTTGCTGTGCAGCCGTTTTCGAACTTTGAATTTGTATTTGTAAAACATCGCTGCCTCAAGTACAAACTTTATCCTTGCATTTAATAGTTTAAAGTTGATGGGTTTCATGAGAAAATCATCCGCTCCAGCGTCAGCCGCTTCTTCTAAGATTTTTTTGTCAGAAAGAGCCGTTAGCATTATTACGAAAGAAGGAACATCCATTTCTTTGATTTTTTTGGTTGCTTCAATGCCGTTCATTTTTGGCATCGATATGTCCATTAGAATGATGTCTGGTACAGTATCACTAAATTTTGATAAAGCGTCCAAGCCGTTTTCTGCTTCGATAACTTTATGACCATTATATCTTAAAAACTTCACCATCATTTTTCTTGTCTCTTCATTATCTTCAACAACCATTAGAAGTGCCATTTCAAGTGTCCTCCATCCATTACAAGTATTATCGCCACAATGAGTCCGTTTCTTCGTAATTTTACAAAGTCTCTGATCACTTTCCTTAAGATCTCAGAATTTGCTGAAATCAAAAGGACGAAAGTATCGTTTGACTCAACGACTTCATCTGTCAATTCTGAAAGTTTTTTCACAACTATTTTCTTGGTTGAAAATAGATGCACGAAATCTTTAGCTTGTTGAACATATTTTAATGTGCCTTCCTCAAAGATCAAAACAACCTTTTCACTTAAAAGTTTTTCTATTTCTTCGGTTACTTGTTTTAAATTTTCGCCTTTCTTTATCATATGAGCTTTTATGTCTTCTTCACTAAGGCGAGCACCCGTATAGATTACAAAATTGGTATCGACCAGCTCTTCATCCAATCGCATTTTTTTCACTAATTCGTTTCCGTTTTCATCCGGTAAATTCATGGTCGTAATTACGAGATCTGGCTTATGTTCGAGTGCTTTTAAGTATCCATCTCTTGCATTTACAGCCTCAACGATGGAATGATTTACAAGTATGGTCCTTAAAAGCTTTCTGGTTTCCCCATCTGGAACGATGAGAAGTACTTCTTTTTTCTCTTTTGTTGTATAATTTAGGGGTTTTGAAATTTGAGGAATTTCCACAAAAAATTTTGTCCCTTTGCCAATTTGGCTGTCAAAATTTATTCTTCCATTCAACAATTCTACGAATTTTTTAACCAACGAAAGCCCCAGACCAGTACCACCTTCCCCTGAAAGGAATGGTTCAAATATCTTTTCCTTCATTTCATTTGATATACCTTTCCCCGTGTCAGATACTTCTATGATGATACGATCCTTTTCTATCACCATGCGGCCCCTCACGCTGCCAGAGTCTGTGTACTTCACGGCATTACTCAAAAGATTAGAGATTATCTGAGAAAGAATCTTTTCATCTCCAGAAAAGTTTTCCTTTCCTTCGTGTTCAAAAGAAAAGGCCAATCCTTTGTTTTTTGCCAAGAATTTATACTGCTCTATTACATGACTAAAATCTGAAAATTTAAGCTCTTTCATTCTAATTTTTACTTTCTTGGTCTCTATTTTAGAAAGATCAAGAATGTCATCGATCAACGTTAGAGAGTTTTCTACCGCTTCCTTTATTGAGTAAAGCGGTTCATTAAAAGTGGACGAGTTCCCAAAAGCCCCGGCCTCCATCAATTGAACATTGCCATACACTACGT
>WFSH01000116.1 GCA_015486145.1 Mesoaciditogaceae bacterium | reverse complement strand
TTTCTCTTATAGTCGTACATACTTAAGATCTCGAAATCCCCTTTGACGTTTTTTACCATCTTCTCCATTGAGGGAAAAACAGAGAAAAAATTGTCACTCAAGATCGTGTCTTCGTGAGTGTGTATTGTTACAGCGTAAGCCGGATTTTCGCATTTTATTCTCAGCACGTCTCCTTCTCTTTTATAAGAAATTTTAGGATCTGGAAGCGATGTTTTCCTAAGATTGGCAAACAGCTCACTATTTTCAATCTTTTCATCGTCGAGTGTAACACACACATACGCTATCGAATTGTCGAGTGAACCTGAATCAAAATTGACCTCGTCTATCGGAGTTACCGAATCTTGAGGAATCTTTAAATCGCGATATTCTTTCTCAAATATCTTCCCATTTTCGAAAGACCACATTTCGACTTTCACATTTGCCAATTTGAAATTCGAATCGTTAACTACCACAAAACTGACTTTGTTACCATTCTTTCTGATCACAGGAAGTGTTGGTGAATAAAAGCGTTTCGTGTAGTAATACAGAGCCTTTGGACGCTTGAAATAGTCTATTGCTGACCAGCTGAACACGGGCCACGAATCGTTCAATTGCCAATACAAAGTTCCGGCTGTCTTGTATTTTCTCGTTCTCCAATGTTCAACGCCTGTTTTTATCGCCTCCGCCTGGTTGATCTGAGAGAGGTAGACGATCGAATCAAAATCGTTAACCAATCCAAAATGACCATTTATGAATTTCATGATCCTCTCAGGTCCTTCGATTTGTTTGTTGTGATTTAGCATCACATCGCTGAAAATATTTTTTTCTTTGTCTTTTGCAAAGAAATTTATCGTTTTTGGGTCGGGAGCCGCTTGAAAACCAAATTCGCTGATGAACTTTCCCTTATCGTTCAGATATTCACCGTAATCTTGCCAACCAGACCACACGTTCCACGCATGTCGATCACCACCATCTTCTGCGTTGGGCTTACTACCCCCGTAAGGACTTGATGGCCAGTAGGGTCTCGATGGATCTTCTTGAGCACAGATCTTTGGGAAATCTTGTAAGTACAACTTATTCCCAAGAAATTCTCCATTCACTTTGTGAGCAAAATTTTCCCATTCGTCAAATCCCCAGTTGTTCTCGTTGTTTCCACACCACAGAACGATACTTGGGTGATGCCTCAGTCGGATGACATTTTCCCTTACCTCTTTGTTCGCAAGATCTCTGAACCAATCTAAATGATCTGGATATTCGGCACACGCAAACATGAAATCTTGCCAGACCATGATTCCCAATTCGTCGCATTTGGTGTAGAACTCTTCGTCTTCGTAAATTCCACCACCCCAGACTCTGAGCATATTCATGTTTGCCTCTTTTGCCATACTGACAAATTTATCGTAGTCCTCATCTTTTATCCAATTTAAAACGTTGTCAGCTGGGATCCAATTTGCACCTTTCGCGAAAACACGTCTCCCGTTTATTTCGAAGATGAAAGATTCTCCTTCCCCATCATTTTCGCGAATGATTTTCACGGTCCTTAAGCCTATTCGTTTTTTCTCAGAATAAATCTCTTCGCCTTTTTTCAAGAGTTTGAACTCAAAATTGTGCAAAACGCTTTTTCCCACTCCGTTTGGATACCAAAGATCAAGATTATCTTTGTGGAATCTCCCCTCAAAACTCACACCTTTAGCATCTTTCAGAAGTGAAAAATCGCCAACGTTTTCTCCATCCATCAAAACGGTTACACTGTAACTTTCTATGCTTTCCAAACCCCCTTCAACGTACCCCGTGACGCGTACATCATCTTCAAGATCTTCAAGATAAGCACTACACCCAAAAAGTCTCGCATCTGGATAAGATTCTATGTAAACATCTCTCCATATTCCTGATGTGGCGAGACGTGCCCCCCAATCCCAACCGTACGAATATTGAGCTTTACGTATATAGGGTCTGGCACTTTCTTCGTGTGTGCCTGAGAGACGACCATAGTTTCTTTCAAGGGTGCGTGGTTTATCAACAGGTGAATTTATTTTCACCTCTAACATGTTGTCACCTTTTTTCAAAGCAGATGAGATGTCAAATCTGTATTCCAAAAACATGTCTTCGGTGACGCCAAGAAATTCTCCATTTAAATAAACATTTGACAACGTGTCTATCCCTCTGAAAACGATGTCGTATTTTAAGTTAGAAGCAACCTCATCCACGTTGAATCTTTTAGTGTATATCCATGCCTTTTTCTCCAATCGCTCGAAGAGTTTTTCATTGTTCCCAACATACGGATGAGGTAATATTCCAAGATCGATGAGATCACCTTGTACCGTACCTGGAACGTTGCCTTTAAACTCAAATTCTCCATCGCCATCTTTTACATTCCATTTACCATCAAGGTTGTAGATCATGGCACATCTCCCTTTTTCTCTCCACGTTAAAGTGAGTTATTTGCGATCACTTTTGAATACCATTTTGCACTGTCTTTGAGAATGCGCTTTTGTGTTTCGTAATCCACATACACGATCCCAAAGCGCTTTGAATATCCCTCAGCCCATTCATAATTATCCATCAATGACCAAACGAAATAACCTTTCAACTTTACCCCATCACCAATGGCTCGAAGTGCCTGTTCAAAGTGCAACTTTAAATAGTCTATCCTCTTTTCATCGTGAACCGCGCCGTTTTCCACTTTATCGTTGAATGCAGCACCATTTTCCGTTATGAATACTTCTCTTGGATTGTACGTGTCCTGAAGCCCTTTGAGTATGTCGTACAAACCTTCTGGATATATCTCCCATCCCATTTCGGTTTTCTCCAATCCTCGGTCTACACTCTTTATTCCCAACGGTGCACTTGGATCGGCTTTTACCAAACTCCCAGAGTAATAGTTTATCCCAACAAAGTCTATTGGCTTTTTTATGTCACCCATATCACGCTTGTAGTCTTTTGGAAAGTATTCTTTTGCAACTGAAAGGAGATGTTCCGGATAATCTCCCTTGAAAATGGGATTCAAAAAGAGTGGATAATTCACCTGTTCGTGCGCTATCTTAGCGGCCATGACATCAGCTTCACTTTGAGATGCCGGGGCTTGTGAATGGTTTGACAATGTTATCCCTATTTCCCCATCCAAATTCTCTTCTCTGAAAGCTTCTACCGCTCTTGAATGAGCTCTCAGTTGATTGTGAACCACTTCGAAAGCGGCAAAAACGTCTTTTACCCCAGGGGCATGGGTGCCAAACATGTGCCCTATAAACGCTGTTACCCACGGTTCATTAAGTGTGATCCAATGTTTGACTCTGTCACCGAGTTTTTGGAATACGTAATCTGCATAATCTGCAAACCATCCCGCAATGTCCCTGTTCATCCACCCACCTTTCTCTTGAAGCGCCGCGGGCAAATCCCAATGATAAAGTGTTATAAATGGCTCTATCCCCGCGTTCATCAATTCATCTACAAGACGATCGTAGAAATCAATGCCCTTGAGATTTATCTTGCCTCTTCCATATGGGAATATTCTGGGCCATGCGATGGAAAATCTGTAAGCTTTAACACCGAGTTCTTTCATAATAGCCACATCTTCTTTGTATCGATGGTAATGATCACACGCCACGTCCCCCGTATCCCCGTTGTGAGTGGTGCCGGGTGTGTGTGAAAATCTGTGCCATATGGATGTACCCGCTCCATCTGCCAAAGGTGATCCTTCTATTTGATACGATGCCGTGGCAACTCCCCATTTGAATCCTTCTGGAAATCTTTTGTTCTCCATTTACAACACCCCTTTTTTCAAAAAATTAGAACTTTAAGCGATAATTACTGAAAAATCAATTACTTTTTACTTTTCGGGTTGATACACTTTTATGTATTTTATGTACATTTTTTGAGGAAATTTTGTACTTTCATTCGGGTTACCAGGCCAATTTCCACCCACCGCAAGGTTTATTATTAAGAAAAATGGATGATCATATACCCATTCTTGAGAACCGTAATTTGCTTCCACGTAAGATTTAGTAAGGAAGAAATAAAGGTGACCATCTACGTACCATCCCATCGCATTTCTGTTCCATATAAATGTGAATGTGTGATAAGAATCCGAAAAACTACCCGAAGACAGTGTATAACTTTTGCCTATGCCAACAGCTCCAGAAATAGGGCCATGTACAGTGCCATAAACTTTGGATGTATTACTGCCTAACATTTCCATAATGTCTATTTCTCCACAATTTGGCCATCCAACCTGACCCAAATTATCTCCAAGCATCCAAAATGCCGGCCAAATACCTTGACCATGAGGAAGTTTAGCTCTTATAACCACTTTACCGTATTTAAAACTGAATTTTCCAGCTGTGTTTAAACGGGCAGATGTGTAGTTATATGTTCCATATTTATCAGTTATTTTTTGCTTTCTTGCTTCTATTACAAGTGCTCCGTTTGAAATGTACGCGTTTTTAGAAGTATAATACTCGAGTTCTTTATTTCCCCATCCTTGTAAGCCCTCTGCTTCTCCATTCCCAACATCAAAATTCCACACCGATCTGTCAATTTCAGTTGCATTTTCAAAATCTTGATTGAATATCAATTTCCACCCTTTTACATCTTCCAACGAAGATGGCTTTATAACAATAGTCGAAGCTTTAGAATGCATTTGTCCAATTTTTTCAAGAGAAACATCTGTTATCCATACCGTTCCTGTCGCAAGGCCCAATTCGAATTCAAAGCGAGCATGTTTATCCGTAGCCCTGTGCATAATAAAGGTAAACTCGTAATTTTTCCAATTCTTTTCAAGACGAAACAACATTCCTCCGGCCATTCCAGAACCTGGATTATAGGCTGGCCATCCAAGATCGGCAGTGCCTCCGATCTTTACTTCAATATTTCTCGCGATAGAGGCCTTTGCCTTAAAGCTAACTTTATATATCGCATTATGAACAAGTGTTATTGGCGACTGCAGTAACTGCTCCGCCCAGCTGTTTGAACCAGACGTGAAAAAAGTGGCTCTGAAGTATCCATTACCGCTTGTTGCAGTACCGCTACCTGTAGCATTAACAAGAAAAGACCAATTGTGATTGGTAAAAATATCTCCATTTGCGGGAATTGACTTAGGAGTGTAAAATGGTAAATTAAATTCAGCGTTTCCCAACATATTAGAAGTGCTTGCGAAAATTAGGGATGCTAAAAAGCATACCATTACTGAAAGCAGCACGCACCTTTTCATTTCAAAACGCCTCCTTATTTCTCGTTTTCAGATGAAAAAGTCTTCTCCGCTTTGCTCCCTTTGCTTTGAATAGCCGCGTAACAAGCGACTTTATGCCCACTTTCTATTTCCAAGAGAGAAGGCTTTTTTTGACATACTTCCATGGCTAAAGGACATCTATCGTAATATGGACAACCGTTCCAAATGCGTCTTTTACCACTCTCGAAAAGTGAAAAAAGCTCTTCTTCTTTCTTTTTCTCCCACTTTCGATCTACCGTTGGGACCACTGATAGCAACATTCGTGTGTAGGGATGAAGCGGGTTACTGTAAACTTTTTCGGTATCTCCCATTTCTACTATGTTCCCTTTGTACATGATCATGGTTGTATCACTTATATAATAACCTAACGAGAGATCGTGAGTTACAAATATCACTGATATCTTGTTTTCGTCTTTTAACTTTCCTAAGGTATTCAAAACATCCACCCTTACTGAAGCATCTAACATGGAAATTATTTCGTCCGCTATCAGAAGCTTGGTATCTAAAAGTAATGTTCTAGCTATAAGTATTCTTTGGAGTTGCCCACCACTCATTTGATGTGGATACTTGCCAAAAACATCATCTGGGTTGAGCATAACTTTTTCAAGTGCATTAGCTATAAGTTCGCGTTTTTTCTGCTTCATTTCTTTTAGGTAACTATCAAAGATCAGATCAAAAACACGATCTACTTTGAAGATGGGATTAAAGGAAGAAAAGGGATCTTGAAAAACGCCTTGAACATGTCTGTAATACTCCACAAGTCGTCTTCCTTTTAATTTTGAAATGTCAATACCATTGTATATGATTTTCCCTAAAGAAGGCTTTATTAGTCTAAGAATCAACTTTCCTAAGGTTGTTTTCCCACTTCCGCTTTCTCCTACAAGTGCCACTATCTCTGCAGGTTTTATCTCAAAATTAGCGTTATCAACTGCTGTTGTTACTCCGCCAGCTGCTATTCCTGAACGGTAAATCTTACTCAAGTTTTCGACTTTTAAAAGTACTTCATTCACCTTTTTCACCTTCTGCATATGCCCAACAAGCAACATACCGTCCCGGCTTTACTTCAAAAAGTGGAGGCTTTTGCAATTTACATTTCTGGGGATTGATTTTTACTGGACATCTCTCGTAAAATCTACAACCCTCGGAAGGATAATTCAACAAATTAGGTGGATGACCCGGAATACCTTTTAATTTTTTCTTCTTATACTGAACATCCATTTTGGGAAGAGATTCCACAAGCATTTTTGTGTAAGGATGAAGAGGAGATTTTATTATCTCTTCTGTTGTTCCTATTTCGGCAACATTTCCAGCATACATTATCATTATGCGATCTGCTATTTGATACAAAACTGATAGATCATGTGTTATGAAAATCACCGAATCTACGTATCCTTTGTCCATGAATTCTTCAAGCATCTCGATCGTGAATTTTTGTGAAGAAACATCCAATGCCGACGTTATTTCATCAGCAATTAAAAGCTTTGGATTCATCAAAGTCGAAATTACCATGACAACTCTTTGCTTCATTCCTCCCGAAAGTTCAACTGGATATTTATTAAGAACATATTCAACGAGGCCAACTTCTTTAAATCTTCCCCTTGCAATGCTTATAATTTCTTCTTCGGCAATTTTCCTATCATGCTCTCTTACAAGATCGAATATTATGCGCTTTATCTTCTTGGTTGGACTCATAGCATCCATGGCATACTGTGGAATTATTGACATTTTCGTGTATCTAAGGGTTCTCATTTTGTTGACATCTAATTTAGTTATATCTACTCCATCAAAATAAACTTCGCCTCCCTCGTAAATCATAGGGGCTTTAATGTTTATTAAAGAGTTGGAAAGAGTGGATTTGCCACAACCTGATTCTCCGGCAATCCCAAGCACCTCTCTTGATCTCACAAAAAAATCTACCCCGTCAATGGCTTTAACGTGTCCTTTTAAAGTTTGGTAATACACTTTGTAATCTTTCACCTTCAAAAGCGTTTCCATGCTCTCACATCTTTCTCAATCTTGGATTGAAAGCTTCATCCATTGCCATATTTATAAAATACAGAGAAGCCACCATGAAAGTGATTATTATACCTGGTGGAATCATCCACCACCACATCCCAAAGATCAAAGCGTTGAAAAGCACAGAGTTTTGCAAAATTCCACCAAGTGACACTTGATTCGTCGGCCCTAATCCTATGAAAGATAGTCCTACTATCGCCAATATTGAACCACCAAACTGCAAAATAAAAACCATGAATACATAAGAAAGCATATTTGGAGCTATGTCTTGCATGATAATCTTTATAGTACCAGCACCCGAAATTTTAGAGAGACTAACAAATTCTCTAGACTTTAAAGACAAAGTTTGTGCTCTCACCGCTCTTGCCACCCACGGCCAACCTGTTAAACCTATTATGACACTTTCAAGGAGAATGCTTCTGGAGTTTAAAAATGACGCAATTATTATTAAAAGCGCTATTGAAGGTATGACAAGCAGAATGTTAGTCAACATCATGAGAACCTCATCCCAGAATCCTCCTTTGTATCCGGCAAAAAATCCAATAGCTAAGCCTACCAAAGTTGCGACGATGCCACCAACCAAACCAACGACCCATGTCCCCTCCAGCGCAATAATAACTTGAGAGTAGAGATCATATCCAAATGAATTTGTACCCAACGGATGTGCAAGAGAAGGAGGGGCACTTTGAATGCCGGCAAACTCATAAGGTTTAAAACGAACAAAAAATGGTCCTATTACCGAAAGAAGAATAAAAAAAAGCAATATTGATATACCTATTTTAAATCTGTTGTTGGTCAAGAAAAAATAAAGCACATCGTATTTTTTTAACTTTTCGGATAACCTCATAAACTCATCCTTCCTCGTAAGCAATCTTCACTCTGGGATCTACAAACATATACAATATGTCAACGACAAAATTTGCAATCAAAACTCCTATTATTATGAATAGAAAGCATCCCTGGATCAACGGATAATCTTTGTTCATGATGGCTTGAAAAAGAATATAACCTATTCCGGGATAAGAGAAAACTATTTCAGTCGTTAAAGCCCCCGCAACCATCGTTCCAAGTTGAATTGCAACTCCTGTCATTTGAGGTAAAATAGCATTTCTATACGCATATTTTCTTATAAGCTTTTGAGAAGCCCCTAATGAGTCCATGTATTTGGAATAATTAGCCTCAAGTTCATATATTATCATATTCCTCATGCCTATTGCCCAACCGCCAAGCGCCACGACAAAAAGTGAGAGAAAAGGCAAGATCCAATGTCTGAGATAAGTTAAAATAAAACTAAATGTAAAACTTGGAGTCATACCATAACCAAAAGCCCCTGAAAGTGGTAAAATATGGGCGCGTGTTGAAAGCCCCCAAAC
>WFSH01000115.1 GCA_015486145.1 Mesoaciditogaceae bacterium | reverse complement strand
TGTTAGTTGCTTGGAGATCCTGAATAGTTCCTTCGGAACTTTCAGGATGACGTTAAGGTCAAAGACTCCAAATAAAAGAACGAATCAGTTTTGACAAGGCTTCAAAAAAATTACACTCACCGCTTGTAAAGCGGTACTAAAATGTCAAAGCATGTTGTTATTCAAAAATACTACCCACACTATCGTGAAGAGAACCCACGATTGACTTCTATCACATTTACAAAAAACATTTTAAGTATGAAAGAAGAACGCTCACCAACACTGAACCTCGAAAAAGCTGAGGGCCCTCCTACCCTCGGTTTTTGATTTGAAAGCAGGCTTGCCTAAACTCAAAAGTGTGAAAGAAGATAAATGTAAGATTTTAGTTGATTATTTTTAAAATAAGTGTTAAAATTATTAACATAAGACATTTTGTATCTTAAGGAGGGACAGACCGTGAAGATACTTACAAGAATTTTGTTGTTGGGAACGGTGCTAATCATAGCTTTTATCCTTTCTGCATGCTTTCTTTTAAAACCTCAAGCACCGACAAACCTTAAGGCAATTACATTAAGTGCCTCTTCCATAAAGCTTTCATGGAATGGCTCTGGAGATTTCACCATTTACAGATCTAAGTCGAATGTTGGCGCGGCATTCAATTCCATAGCAACCACAACTTTTAACGATTTCGTTGACACAGCTTTAACACCGTCAACGACGTATTACTACAAAGTCAGGGCAAAAAACGATTTCGGATTGTCAGATCCAAGCAACACCGCTTCGGCAACGACGAAAGCAACTCCTACAAATTCGATCGTGATCTTTCCAGATCCAGTTCTTAATTCCATAATAAGAGCTCAAATAGGAAAGCCAGCCGGTGATATATACGAAAGCGATCTGACAACCATCGCGACGATTTCAAACAACTGGCCCTCGAGAGCCGCAAGCAAAATAGCCAACCTCGAAGGGATTCAATATTGTGTCAATTTAAAATCGCTTGAAATCATAAACAATAACGTATCGGATGTAAGCATGTTGGCAAGCTTAACTCATCTGCAAGATCTGAATATTTGGTCCAACAACGTCAGTGATATAAGCCCAATTCAGAATTTGACGAATATAAAGAAACTATATCTTGATTACGATCCAATACCAAAAAGCAATTGGGCGTTTTTGAAAAATTGGACATGGCTTGAAGAACTTGGAATGGGTGGAATGGGCCTCACAAACTCAGATATCACATTTCTTTCTAACTTTTCAAATTTAACGTGGCTTCAGATTTTCAACAATTCCAACATAGATGATTTGAGCCCGATCGCAAGCCTTACCAATTTAGAAGTTCTTCTCATCAATGGAAACAAGATAACCGATTTGTCACCGCTATCAAAACTCGTGAATTTGTGGGATCTAAACGTTGGAGACAATCCCGCAACTGATTTAACCTCTTTGAGGAATTTAACGAGTTTGAAGATATTGGCTATCTTTGGCAATCACTTAACGGATATTTCCCCTCTGGCAAGTTTAACCAACTTAGAGACACTTGCCATAGAGCACAACAATGTGAGTAACATTTCACCCTTGGAAGGTCTCAATAACTTGGAGGGACTGAATCTTTCTTACAATCAAATAGATGATATTTCTCCTCTCGTGAAAAATAGTGGAATTAACAACGGAGATCATTTGGATGTGAGATGGAATTTGTTGGATTTAACCTCTCCATCTACGGATTTGAACGATATTCAAACGCTTCAAGGAAGAGGCGTTCAGGTTTTGTACGATCCTCAGCGATGAACCTTTTTTGAATATTTTAAATCCCTCTTCTCCTTTTTTTGAGTGGAGGGGATTTTTTTTGTGGGTTATGTCAAGATATTGCTGTAAAATTATTCCTGTATCCTTAAAAGCTGAAAACAGCCTTGTTTTTCAATTCAAACAGTCATTTCTTCAAATTCTTCCTCAGTTTCCATATTCAAATATCTTCTGCCTGTGAGCCATTCTTCGTTTTGGTCAAGCAGAACTGAGCCTAACAACCTAATGAAGGATTTGATGCTTGTAAATGCACCAACTACCCTTCCCCTTCTTTTTATTTCTCTATTCAACCTTTTCTACCTTTTTACAGCAATTATTTCACGCTATCAAGGGACTTTTGATAACCGTCATTACATATGTCTTGAATATGAATATTTAGGGAAAATAGTTATAATATTTCAAATACATAAAAAAGAAACCGTTTTACAACTTGACACAACATAGGTTTAAATGATAGTATAAATCCAAGTTCTTTAATAAGAAGGGAAAAAGTATGATTGATAAATATATTATTCCGATTTTAAACCAATTGAACAGGAAGCATCACGTTAAGTATCCGCCCGGTGGAAGAGCGGAAACTTGAACGTGTGCTTTTAAGTTAAAGCAAACCCACCGGGCCACACCTAAAAAAGATGTGGCCCTTTTTCTATACCAAAATCTAAGGAGGCGGTTAAAATGAAAAGAGTTCTTGTGGTAGTTTCGTTACTTATTCTCGTTATGGTAATTATCGTGAGTGCTGATGCGCTTCAGAGGATCATTTCGTCTGGTTATTTGAACGTCGGAATGGATGCCGCAGGCTATATGCCATTTGAAGGGATCAATAGCAGCGGTAAATACATTGGCTTTGATGTGGATTTGGCTACTCTCATGGCTAATGAACTTGGTGTTAAGCTTAGAATTGTTCCAACACGGTGGTCTGGGATCCTTCCTTCTTTAGTCTCCGGAAAGTTTGACATGATAATCTCTGCGATGACGATAACTCCAAAGCGTGCAATTATGGTCAACTTTTCAATACCTTATTTCACGGTGGGTCAAAAGATCCTTTACAACAATAAGGTCTATAAAACTCCACCGACTTTAAAAGAACTGCTGGAAAAGAAAAATTTAATCGTGGCTGTTCAAATGGGAACAACTGGAGACGATGCCGCGAGGGCTTTCTTCAAAAATGCGAAAATTTTAGAGTTTGCGTCAATGGACGAAGCCTCTATACAAGTTGCTATGAAAAAAGCTGACATCGCTGTTGGGGATTCTACATACGTTGGGTTCATGGTAAGTAAATATTCCCAGCTTTCCACAACAAATGAGGAATTAACCAACGAGAATTACGGAATTGCAATAAAACAAGGTGAATTTGATCTTCTCAATTGGATAAACACGTTCATAACATATGTGAAAGCAAGCGGACAATGGCAAAAGCTATACAACAAATGGTTCAATAACTACCAACCAAACTCTTGAGGTGATTTCATGAGGTATAGAATTCTCAAAAAGATTTCGATCGCGGCGCTTATCGCCGCGACCTTCGGAATCATGTACTATTTTATGTCTCTTCAATATCCATTTCATTGGAATGTGGTGCCAACCCATTACCTGAAGCTGTACTTCCTTGGTCTTCTCATGACGTTGAAGATCTCTGTTGTAAGCATAGTGATCTCTTTTGCAATTGGAGTTTTTGGGGGAATAATGAAAGTGTCAAAGAGTGAAACTCTGAGAGATTTGTCGGGATTATACGTGGTGTTTTTTAGAAACATTCCATTGCTTGTTGTCATCCTTTTAGTTTATTACGGAGTTGGCACACTGGTCAACATACCAAGGTTTTGGGCAGCAGTTTTAGCTCTGTCCACTTTCGAAGGAGCTTATGTTATAGAAATAGTAAGAGCTGGCATTCAATCGATACCGAAAGAGCAGTTTGAGACAGCCGAAGCTCTTGGCCTTTCACCTAAGGAAAGGTTTTTCGATGTGATTTTACCTCAAGCTTTCAGAAATTCACTTCCGTCTCTAACTGGACAATTTATAAGTCTTGTGAAAGACAGCTCTCTGGCTTCTGTTATAGCGATAAGTGAATTGACTCAACGCGGAACTCAAGTTGCCACAATGGCTCTCGCTTCTTTCGAAAGCTATATAACTGTTGCGCTCATGTACTTTACCTTGACCTATTTGCTAAGTTTTCTGAGCAACCTCATTGAAAGGAGACTGGCAATACCATGACAAATTTGTTGGAAGCAAAGCATGTAAAAAAAGTATTTGGGGAAACTGTTGTCCTTCGTGATGTGTCGTTAGTTGTTAACAAAGGAGAAGTTGTCGTTATAATGGGGCCGTCAGGAACGGGAAAGTCAACGTTTCTAAGAACCATCAACTTTCTTGAATTTCCAGACGGTGGAGAAATCATCTTTGATGGTGAAAAGATGAAAAAAGATCCCAATGTACTGAGACGTGCAAGAGCCAAAATATCTTTTGTATCCCAAAGTTATAATCTTTTTCCACATATGAAAGCCCTCAAAAACGTGGTTTATCCACTTGTGAAAGTCAAAAAGGTAGGGAAAATAGAAGCGAGAGATCAAGCTATTGAGATGCTTAACAGAGTTGGGCTTTCAGACAAACTTAACAGCTACCCAGGGGAATTATCAGGAGGCCAAAAACAAAGGGTTGCTATAGCACGTGCCATGGCCATGAGACCAGATTTGATATTGTTTGACGAGCCAACGTCGGCACTCGATCCCGAAATGACCGCGGAAGTTCTAAGTGTCATGAAAGAACTCGCGGATAGCGGGACAACGATGATCGTTGTAACACACGAAATGAACTTTGCACGCTACGCCGCGGATAGGATCGTTTTTATGGATGATGGTGTGGTAATGGAAGAATCGGGACCGGAGGAATTTTTTATATCTCCAAAAACAGAAAAAGCTTTGAAATTCATGGCGCGTCTTTCCTGAATTTATTACTCAGTCGATTAAAAATAAAGGTTCTCTGCGAGATGGTGTAGATAACACTTCAATGGTCATTCCGGCTCGGTGGCCGGAATGACCATTTTCATGACCGAGGCGATAGCTACGAGGAAAGGCACAGGATGTACCAAGAAAGGGAAGCAGCCACGGATGAATGGCAACACGTGTCACCATTCAAAAGTGTTGCTCATATGACTGTGAAGAGAACAATTTTGATAGAACTTTGTAAAAACACGAAGATTTCTCGAGCGGAAGAACGACTCTCAAAACTCTGGTGGGTGTGATAGGGATTGAACCTATGACCTCTTCCGTGTGAGGGAAGCGCTCTCCCACTGAGCTACACACCCACACATTATGCCTACGGTGAATTTTATTGTACAATATATACGGTAAGAAAGTCAAGCCTATGATATACAAGAAAGGAGTGTTCGACCTCGTGGAAAAAGAAGCTTTGATGAGATACCAAAAATGGCTCTCAGATTCGAGCATATCTGAGGAGGACAAAGAAAAATTGCGAAACACCGATGAAGACGAACTTCAGGACGCATTTTACAAAGAGTTGGAATTTGGAACAGGTGGAATGCGTGGAATAATAGGGCTCGGAGATAACAGAATGAATTTTTACACCGTTGGACGAGCTACACAAGCTTTTGCAAACTACATAAATAAAGTTGTAAAGGATTCCAAAAGTGTTGTAATATCCTACGATACTCGTCATATGTCCCCGGAATTTGCGGCTGAAACGGCAGAAATATTCGCCGCCAACAACATAAAAGCCTATTTATTTGAGGAGTTCAGACCAACTCCAATTTTGTCTTTTGCGGTAAGACAGTTGGAAGCAACTGCTGGCGTGATGATCACGGCAAGTCACAACTTACCAAAGTACAATGGTTATAAAGCTTATTGGAAAAATGGAGCACAAGTTATACCTCCACACGATGAAGGTATAATCAGAGAGTATAAAGCGATAGAGTCATTTGGAGAAATTAAACGCATGCCCATGGAAGAGGCAAAAAAACAGCACTTGATCCAGATGCTGGGAACGGAAATAGACCAGACGTATTTTAAGAAAGCATTGGCACTTTCATTTAAAGAGGTGGATCCATCGTTAAAAATCGTTTACACTCCTCTTCATGGAACAGGTGTGAAAATTGTTCCTTCACTTCTCAAAAAAGACGGGTTTAATCCGTATGTTCAGGAAGCACAGGCAATACCTGATGGCGACTTTCCAACTGTCGAATATCCCAATCCCGAAGATCCACGGGCATTTGAATTGTCAATAAAAGATGCGGAAAGACTGGACTCTGATATCATTCTTGCCTCAGACCCGGATGCAGATCGTATGGGTGTCATGGTAAAGCATCGAGGTAAGTTTGTCAGAATAGATGGTAATCAAATGGGTGTGTTGCTTTTGAAATTTATTCTCGACAGGTACTCTAAGCGTGGGATGCCTACATATCCCGTAGTTATTGAGTCCATAGTATCTTCTAAACTGTTCGCGAAGGTAGCAAGATCTTTTGAAGTTGAAGTTGTAGAAGTGCTCACGGGATTTAAGTGGATATGTAACAAAGCAGATGATTTAAGAAAATCGGGTAAAGATGTACTTTTTTCTTTTGAGGAAAGTTACGGATACAACATTGGAGATTTTGTGTATGATAAAGATTCTGCCACGGCGATAATGTACACTTGTGAAATGGCTTCGGAGTATAAAAAACGCGGAATGACACTTATCGATGCTTTAAACGAAATATACGAGCAGTACGGTTACTATTTTGAAACACAATTCGCGCCTGTTTTTGAAGGTGAGGAAGGGATGGGCAAGATAGACTCCATAATGGACTTTTTGCGCAAAAATCCACCTTCCGAACTTTCGGGATATAAACTGACTGAGGTTGTTGATTACGACCGAGGAATTGATGACATTCCACCCTCAAATGTTTTGAGAATGAATTTTGGAGGTAATTTAACCGTGTATGTAAGACCTTCGGGAACGGAACCGAAAATAAAATTTTACATCATGGCCATGAATTTTAAAAAACGAGATGACGCCTTAGAACTTTTAGACAAGGTGAAGGATGAGATTTCGAAGATTGTGAGTGTTGTGTGAGTATGTCCTTGAAGCTTTTCGTCAGCGATCTTCACGTCGGAGATGGCTCAGCAAGCGATGATTTTGCTTACGATCGTGAGTTTTACAAACTTTTAGAAGATGTGGATGAAGCTGATAGAAACGCTGAACTTGTAATAATCGGAGACGGTTTTGAAATTTTAGAAAGTGATGCTGTTAAGCAGATGGGACTTATTAACTTTTTCGATCTTTGTAACTCCTTAGATGGAGATGTTATTGAGATGATCTTCAACAAGCACAAACTTTTTTTCAACGCTTTGATGAATTTCTCCAAACATCATAAGATTGTGTATGTGGTTGGAAATCATGATTACTACATACTCGTGAACGACAAGTTGAAAGAAGCGTTGTTGGAAAAGATCGGATCTCCCAACTTTAAGATCGTTCCCCATTTCTACGACGAAGAATTTGGTATCTTTGCGCAGCACGGAAATCAATACGATGTGGCAAATTCTTTTGCTTACATGCAAGATGGACACCTGGTTCCCCCTATAGGGGATTATATAACGCGTTACACGATGAAATATTTCGAACCCATTTTGAGGTCCACAAAATTGCCAGAAGAGGTGGTCAGAGATTACGATAACGTGAGACCAGTTTCTTATGCTGTAGATTGGTTGAAGTACGTGACGTACATTTACAAGCTTCCCGTTGATCTCATGAAAGAGTGGAGGCGGAGTTTTTTCATGGCATTTCGCAGCGAGGAAGCCAGAGCGTGGACCAGGGTAAAGTTTCCACACAGTTATTGGCTGAGTGATTTTTTTACTCAAAAAGCGGGGTGGTTTGAGTTTGGGAGAAGAATTACCAAACTCGTCGATGATATCTTCAGATTTAAAGAAACAAATTACCTTAAAATGAGGGCCGAAAAAATATTAAACTCCGAAACAAACCCGGATTGGAAATTAACCTCAAAGAACGTGGCAGGGTACTCCAAAGAACCACCTGACATAGATTACTCCCGTTTGAAAATGGTATTCTTTGGTCACAATCACATGCCAGATTTTCACATTATTCCAACACCTTCAGGTTCAAAATATTATGCTAACACCGGAACATGGAGACCGTTAGTCGAGAGATCGGTGGGAAAGTACGGGCAGGTTACATTTCACAAAAAGATAGAGATGAATTATATTTTGGTAAAAAAAGACAGAGATGATTTTGTGGTTGAAACAAGGCTTATAAGCAGGACAAGGATAAATTGAACGATGACTGAGATTGTAAAAGTATTTTGGAATGTGTATTTGTGGGCGGCCATATTGTCGTGGATGACGGCGCAAAGCGTGAAGTTAATTCTGAAATTGTTCAGAGAAAGAAAGTGGGACTTCAAGGTTTACGCTTCCACTGGTGGAATGCCTAGCGCACACACGGCAACAGTTTCAGGCTTGGCCATGGCAATAGGAAAGGGTATGGGATTTTCGAGTTCTCAATTTGCCATAGCTCTCATTTTTGCAACCGTTGTAGTCACAGATGCTTTGCATTTGAGACAAGAGGTTGGTCGACATTCTGAAGCTCTTGAAAAACTCACCAAAGAAAAGTTCAACACTTCTTCAGGCCATAAGGTATCTGAAGTAATAGTTGGTCTGCTTGTTGGAGCAACTTTGGGATGGTTTTTGTGAGGTGAGCTGTATGAAATTCAAACTTTTCAGCAAATTTTCTCCCATGGGCGATCAACCAGACGCAATAGAATCGTTGAAAGAAGGAATAAAGAGAGGAGAAAGATTCTTAACACTGTTAGGCGTCACCGGTTCCGGAAAAACTTTTACTATGGCCAACGTGATAGCGGCTTTCAACCGACCGGTGTTAGTGGTGTCACCCAACAAAACTCTTGCAGCTCAGCTGTATCGAGAATTCAAAGCGTTTTTCCCTCAAAATCGTGTCGAATTTTTTGTGAGTTACTACGATTACTATCGCCCGGAAGCATATTTGCCATCCAAAGATGTGTACATCGAAAAAGAAGCTGACATAAACGAAGAGTTGGAAAGAATGCGGCTTTCGGCGATGAAATCTGTCATAACACGTCGTGATGTTATCGTGGTGGCAAGCGTTTCGTGTATATACGCGTCGGGCGATCCGGAAGACTTCAGAGATATTAACCTTGAGATTAAGCGCGAAGAATCTGTAAACAGAAGGGAAATGCTAAAAAAATTTGCATCCATGCAGTACAAGCGATCCGATTCCGAAATTGAACCTGGAACTTTCAGATTGCATGGGGAAGTTTTGGAAATTCACCCACCTTATGAAACAAATATCGTAAGGGTGGAATTTTTTGACAACGATGTGGAAAGAATTTTGATAGTTGAGCCGATTTCCAGAAAAACTCTTGAAGAAATTGATAGGCTGGTTTTGTATCCAGCCAAGGAATTTACTTCAACTCGAGAAAAGGTAAAACGCGCCATAAAATCCATAAGAGTAGAGTTAGATCAGAGACTTTCAGAGTTGAAGAGGCAAGGAAAATTGTTGGAAGCGGAGCGTTTGCGCCAAAGAACTCTTTACGATTTGGAAATGCTTGACACAATGGGATATTGCAGTGGCATAGAAAATTACTCACGTCATTTCAGTGGAAAAGCGCCCGGAGAGCCACCATGGACTTTGATGGACTATTTTCCGGAAGATTTGTTAGTTTTCATCGATGAATCCCACATAAGCGTGCCCCAAATAATGGGAATGCACAGGGGAGACAGGAGTCGAAAACAAAGCCTGGTTGATTATGGATTTCGTTTACCGAGTGCATATGACAACCGCCCCCTAAGGTTCAACGAATTTTTGGAAAGAGCTCCCCAAGTTGTTTTTGTCTCCGCAACTCCCGGCCCGTATGAAAGAGAAGTATCGGAAAGAATTGTGGAACAGATTGTTAGACCTACAGGACTCGTTGATCCAAAAGTTGAAGTGAGGCCAACTCTCAACCAAGTGGACAATCTGATCGAAGAACTTGAGCGAGTCAAAGCCAGAAACGAACGTGCCTTGATCGTAACTTTGACAAAGGATATGTCTGAAAAGCTAAGTCAATACTTGGTAGAAATGGGGTATCGTGCCGAATACGTTCATTCGGATCTCGACACCATAGATCGAATGAAAGTTCTTACAAGACTCAGAAAGGGAAAAATTGACGCCGTGGTGGGTGTTAATCTCTTGAGAGAAGGGCTCGATTTGCCGGAAGTTTCGCTTGTGGCCATATTGGATGCGGACAAAGAAGGATTTTTAAGGTCTACGACATCTTTGGTTCAAACGATGGGACGTGCCTCAAGAAATGTGAATGGAAAAGTAATTTTGTACGCTGACACGATCACCAATTCTATGAAACGTGCCATTGAAGAGGCACACCGCCGCAGAAAAAAACAATTGCAATACAATGAAAAACACTCCATAACTCCTAAAACCATTCAAAAGGGAATCGATGAATTTTTCATGCAGCTTAAATCCGAAGAAGGCAAAGAATACGATAAATTTGGCGAAGACATCAAGGAAGTTTTGATCCTTAAAGAAAAAGTCGATACTGAAGAATACATAACCATATTGGAGCAAAAAATGAACGAGGCGGCAGATGACTGGAGATTCGAAGAAGCGGCTGTTTATCGTGATGAATTGAGAAAGGTCAAAAGCCAAAATGATAGAAAAAGATTTTGACTATCCCTACATTTCAAAATACGGTACGGTGGTGGGTATCGATGAAGTTGGACGAGGTGCATTGGCGGGTCCAGTGGTAGCTGCAGCTGTTCTGTTGAAAAAACCGATTGAAGGAGTGGATGACTCAAAAAAAATAAACCGTGAGAAGCGCGAACTTCTTTTTAAGAAATTGATCTTGAGTGCTCAGATAGCGTTTGGGATAGCCACGCCCACTGAAGTGGACATTTACAACGTAATAGGAGCGACAAAACTGGCTATGGAAAGGGCTTATCGTACCCTTGGAACGGAATCTTTCGTGCTCGTTGATGGTTTGGAAATGGGGTTGAGTTTCTTTCACAAATGTATCGTAAAAGGAGATGGAAAAAGTCCATCAATTGCTGCAGCTTCTATAGCAGCTAAGGTTTTTAGAGACGATATTATGAAAAAAGTTTCTAATTATTTTGCCGATTATGGGTTCGAACACAACATGGGATACGGCACCCCACAACATATACGGGCACTAAAAGAAAACGGACCCACCGTATTCCATCGCTTAACGTATGCGCCAGTCAGGAACGCTTTGAATGAAAGAACTTTAAAGGATTGGATCGCATCCAAGAAAATTTCTCTCAAACGCATAAAGGCGGAAACGTTTCACCTTTTTTTCAACTGATCAAATTCTTTGGAAATTGCCGCATTCACTTTCTGAAGATTTTCCAACAACTCTGATCGATCGATGTTTTTAAGAGAATTTGCCACGAATTTTACCCGTTCATCGATGACTTTTTTTATGATATTCTCCCCTTTGGGGGAGATTTTAACGAGAATGACCCTCCTATCCTTTTCAAATGGTACTTTTTGAACGTAATCTGCATTTTCCATTCTTGACACGAGACCGGTCATAGTTGATTTTGTCACACCCATCTTTTTACTCAATTCGGACATCATTTTAGGTCCCTCAAAATAAAGGTATTGAAGGATATCAAATTGGGATGTGCTCAGATCAAATTCTTTCAACACAAAACGTCCGGCAACTTTTACTCGAAAACAAATTCCCCTTAAAAGTAACTCTATCTCTTTAAACTTCTCTTCCATAACGTTTCTCCCAGCTTACAATTTTGTAGTGCACAACTAAAGCTCCAGAATCCAGAGATTTTGTATTTATCACTTTCATCCTAACATCTTCTTCCAAATTTGAGAAAAAATCTATACCCTCAATGATGACCGGTTCATATGTTAAATACATTTCGTCCACCAATTTTTCTTTTAGAAAAAGTGTGAATACCGACTGTCCACCTACAACGGCAATATCTTCAAACCCCTTTTCTTTCAACATTTTCACGAGGAACTTAGGTGGCATATTGGTAAACAGCACGTTTGGAATTTCTTGGCGGTTTGATTTGTGACTCATAACCACGTTCAGTCTTCCAGGAAGAGGAGAATTCAACGTATCGAATGTCTTTTTTCCCATCACCACAACGCCAACTTTGGTCGTGATGTGTTTGAACCACATCAAATCTGCCTTGGAACTCCAATCTAAGTGTGCAGTATGTGAACGGGAAATTTTGCCATTCGCGCTCATCACCGCAACGAAAAAAACGCTCAAAACACACCTCAAAGCGTTGGTATAAGATTATCTCTCTCTTGTTTAAACTTTCCACGAAAGTTTTCTTTTAACATCATGTGAGAATCGAGATCGTGGTAAGAAAATGCACCCGTTCCGGCTGCGAAATGAACACTCTGATTTATTCCCACGCTGGATTCACCCATGCATCCTATCATGAGTCCTATGTTGGTCGTTTTCGCCAATTCCACAATGCTCAACGCATCTGAGAGTCCGGATTTCATCAATTTTATATTCACAAAATCTACACATTCATTTCGAATCAGGTCGTAAACATCGTGTTTTGTTTTGGCGCTCTCATCCGCGGCAATTGGGAATGGAGAGGCATATCTTAAAAGTTTCAACCCATCGTGATCATTCCACATGATGGGTTGCTCAAAAACAACCACATTAACATTTTGTCTGTAAACCTCTTGAGCAAATTGCACGGCCGTCTTTGTGGTGTAACCTTGATTGGCATCAACTATGTAAGATGCCTCAGGTGTAGCTTCGGAAATAGCCACCATTTTTTCTATATCTTCTTTCAAATTTTCGCCAATTTTTATCTTTAAAGTTTTAAACCCTTCCTCAAAAGTTTTGCGAGCTTTTTCCACCATCACATTGAGAGTATCTATTCCAATCGTTTTGTCGGTGTGAATTCTATTCTTGTGCCCACCAAGTATCTGATAAACCGGCGCGTTCCAAATGGCGCTCAAGGCGTCTAAAGTGGCATATTGAACGGCGGCTTTTACACTAGGGGCAGTTCTTGAAAGACCATCCATAATGTTAAAGATGCGTCTGTAATTTTTAACATCCTCTCCCGAGATCATCTCCTTAACATCATCTTCCAGCGCAAGTAAAGCGGAAACCCTTTCTCCGTTAACTCTGTAAGACGGCGAAGCCTCACCTATTCCAACAGCACCATCTTTCAAATACACTTTAACTTCCACGTTGTGCGCTTTATTTTCAACATTGTTCGCTATTCTAAAAGGTTCAATATACTCGTAAGTTTTCAATTCAAAAGTCACATTTACGATCTCATGCATCTTTTCCCCTCCCATGATTTTTTGTGCCGTTGTAAAAATCGATAACCTCTCTTCGTATTTCTTCAGGAACGTAGCCCTTTATTGGCAATCCAGCTTTTATCCTTTCCCTTATGAACGTCGAAGAAATTTGGAAAAGTGGCACATTTTTCAAAATATGAACGTTTGTCGAAAATTCTCCCAACCTTTCAAGGAGTGGAGAAAGGTATTTCCGTTCACAATAACGAGGATAGATCCACAGTTCAACTTTCTCAAGAAATTCTTTGTACTTGTACCATTTTTCAATATCGACAAAACTATCTTCTCCCATAACATAAAGGATTTTATCGTAGATCTTTTCAAAATGACAGATGGTGTTGAAAGTGTAAGAAATGTCTCCCTTTCTTCCCTCATAATCGGAAACTTCTATTTTATTTATTCCTTTAAAAGCCTTTTTCACCCATTTAAATCTCGTATCAAAATCGGCGTTGATAACGCCTTTTTTATGTGGTGATATGTACGATGGCATGATCACAAGCCTGTCCAAATTCAAATTCTCCAGTGCTAAGGTGGAAATCATCAAATGGCCATTGTGAATGGGATCAAAGGTTCCTCCATATATACCTATTTTCATGTGCGATATTCAAATTCCATGTCACCGATCACCACGGTGTCACCTTCTTTTACACCTGCATTTTGAAGCAACTTTTCTAAACCGAGTGCGTCGATTTTTTTCATGAACAATTCCATGGCATCCGGGTAAGATATTTGGTACTTGTGCAAAAGTCTGTCAACTTTCTCTCCCTTCACAACAAAAACACCGCCCTCTTTTTCAACGGTGATAGAAGCTGTTGTGATGATCGCCTTGTTTTCCACCTCTTCATTTATTTGAGAGTCGATCATGGGTGCATTTTGTACTTCGTGGTAAAGTGCTTTTTTTAACCGTTCTATTCCCTTTCTCGTTAAAGCAGAAACGACGAAAACACGTTTATTCGGGAAAAGTTTTGAAACGGCGTCTATTTTGTCTTCAGACACAAGATCTGCCTTGTTGAGTACGATCACCTCTGGCCTCTTTATCAGAGAAGTTTCGTATTTTTCCATCTCCTCTTCAACTATCTTATAATTTTTGAGGTGATTTTTGCTCGTTAGATCTATAACATGCGCAATCACGCGTGTACGTTCAACATGGCGCAAAAACTCATCGCCCAGTCCCGTTCCTTTGTGGGCGCCTTCTATTAAACCTGGAATATCAACCAAAACGTAAGATTTTCCAAAACCCATTTCCACTTTTCCGAGTACTGGAGTAAGCGTCGTAAAAGGGTAATCCGCAATCTTTGGATGTGCATTACTCATAGCCGATATGAGAGAAGACTTACCAACATTTGGAAGTCCCACGAGTCCCACGTCTGCCAAAACTTTTAACTCCAACTCCACCACATGTTCTTCACCCAGTTCTCCATTTTCGGCTATGGTTGGAGCTTGCCTTACCGAATTGGTGAAATGAGAGTTTCCCCTTCCGCCTCTTCCGCCTTTGGCAACAACCACACTTTTTCCAGGCTCATCTAAATCCGCAATTGTAACTCCTTCCACTTTTACAACTGTACCCGTGGGAACGTGTATCACAAGATCTTCAGCCGATTTGCCATGCATGTTTGAACCTTTTCCATTCTCTCCAGAGGCGGCCTTAAAATACTTTTTGTGATTAAAATTCACAAGTGTTTTCATAGAAGATGTTGCCCTGATGATCACGGAACCACCGTTTCCACCATCTCCGCCATCCGGACCACCTTTGGGAACGAATTTTTCTCTTCTGAAACTGACGGCCCCGTTGCCTCCATGACCAGAAATAACGTATATTCGTGCCTTGTCTATAAACAAATCAATTCACCATTCCACCGTAAATCTCAACCCGTTGGTCTTGGTACTCAGAGATGGACTGGAATGTTTGTCATTCTCAAACATGTAGGCGAATTTCATTGCACCCACAGAGTATTGCACCGTCAGATCAAAAATTTGTTCATTCACAGCTGAAGACAATTCCGAATCGTATTCATAGGTGTATCGCCCAAAGAGTTGGGCACCCAAGAACGATATTCCACCCCAAAAACCAGTTTTCACCCATGGGTATGTTACCCCTGCAAATGCGGCGGCATTCCAATTTTTAAAAACGAGACTAAGTGCCAGTTGGAAATTGGTGTTAACTGAGAAACCTTTATCGTAAATGTAAGTAACGGTGTTCGGAACTCGAAGTTCAAGATCGGCGTTTTTCCACACCTCTTGAACAACTCCAAAACCCGTATTTACGTGGAGAGATGTTCCAACAAACGAAAGGTCAAACTTGGTTCCCAAGGCCACTTTTCCAATTGAGGACGCCACTGAATAGATAACTCCATTTGTTTTTCCATTTGCGTACAGTCCAACCTCACCTGCAAAACCGTTTTGGAAGGGCTGAAACACCACTAAATCCATGGCATCACCAAAATATGTCTCGTACGAGATCAACCACTTTGAATTTGTCACCATGTACGCTGGATTGAAATTCATGACACTTTCAGGTGGGAAATCAATCGCGAACGCAAAAATTGCCGGCAAAATCAACAATCCGATGAACAAAAAATAAAGTTTTTTCATATTCACTCCCCCACGATCGAAACGATCAAACGCCTGTTGCGTGGTCCATCAAATTCACAAAAGTAAATTCCCTGCCATACCCCAAGTACTAATTCATTTTTTGAAATTGGTATGGCAATTGAAACTCCAACAACAGTTGAAAGTATATGAGCGGCCGAGTTCCCTTCCAAATGCGTGTAGTCCCAATTCCACGGCACGATCTTTTGAAAGGTGGAAATTATGTCATTCTTCACGGCAGGATCTGCATTTTCGTTGATCGTAATCGCAGCAGTGGTGTGAGGAACATAAAGGTAACACATGCCCTCCTTCTTACCACTTTTACGTACGATATCTTGAATTTTCGAAGTTACATCTATGAACTCAAAATGTTCCAAACTTCTTATTTTTATCTCTTCCATAAATAATCTCACTCAAAATTTATATTTGCTATTATAATAACATAGCCGTTGTGTTCTTCAACAACAACTTTGACTTTTTTCTCATCGGTGTTGAAAAGTTGAGAAGCTTTTTTTTGTATTTCATCTTTTATCTTTTCCGCTTTCCCCGCAAGTTCTTCTGGACTTTCAAAATCGTCTATCCTATAAACCATGCGCCTTCCGTTACCCACAAGAGACTTAAGCCTTTCTCTTGCGGAGTCACGCGCTTTGGATTCTTTGTGTCTTTTTCTTCTTGTGAATATACTGAAAAAGCTCATTATCACTCATCTCCGATTCAACGACGTCTGAAAAGCGATTTTATGGCGTTCCATAAATTGTTTTTTTCTGTCAAATCGTTGAGATTTGGAATCGGAACATCTTCACCTTCGAGTCTTCGAACTATTCCGTCAAGAATTTTGATCATTCTACTGTCAGCTCCATTTAGCGAGAGCGGAACACCTTTATTTGTGGAAATTATAACTTCTTCAGAATCTGGAACTATTCCCATAACTTCTATAGAAAGGGCAGATTTTATATCATCAATGTTAAGCATATCTCCGTTTTTCACCATATGCGGTTTAAACCTGTTAACTATCAGATGTATCTTTTCGTCTTCAAATCCCATGTTCTCCAGTAATCCAATTACCCTATCGGCATCGGTTATCGCTGGAAGCTCGGGAGTAGTTACGATCAGAGCTTCATCTGCGCCAGCAACGGCATTTCTGAATCCCCTTTCTATGCCAGCTGGACAATCCACAAAAATGTAATCGAACCTCTCTTTCATTTCTCCTATTATTCTCTTCATGTCATCTGGAGATATCATCTCTTTGGTGGCAATTTGAGAAGCGGGAAGCAAACTCAAATTTTTAAGTTGCTTATGTCTAACAAGGGCGTCGAATACTTGTACTTTACCGTTGGCAACATCTATCAACGTATAAACGATTCTGTTTTCCAAGCCCATCACAACATCCAAATTTTTTAGGCCTATGTCGGCATCCACCAAAGCCACTCTTTCTCCTTTAAGTGCCATGGTTGCTCCCAAATTCGCCGTGAGAGTTGTTTTGCCAACTCCACCCTTTCCAGAGGTTAAGACGTATACCTTTGCCAACCACCCATCACCTTCTTAAAAATCCAAACTCGTGGAATTCACTTTATCAACCACGGCTTCAGCCACATTCTTGACTGGGTTGAAACCAATGGCTCCAGCAAAGACGAGTTCTTTACTCATTCCACCAACTTTTAGAACGGTCATTACACCAAGAAAGAACCTTTTCTCACCTGTGGAGACCTCTCTGATTTCATCCAAAGTGAGGCGAACTTCCGATGTCATCAATCCTTCAATCGCTTCTATTGCTGATTCTGCCGATAATTTAAGGACATTTTTAAATGATTTACCACCGCGTTTTGAAATTTCTTTTATCGCACTGCCCTTCGTTATTCCAACGTTCACTTCTATTTCAATACCATCTTCAGAAAAACCAACGGACTCAATCCTAAAATTGTCCCCATTTCCGTTCTTTTCTCCGTTTTTTAGATACTTACCACTCATCTGAGCGACACTTATTATTCTTCTATCTATTCTCTCACCAACGATCGTGAGAATAGCCGTCTCTATGTCTCTGACAATCTGTTTCGAACTCTTATCTACGGAAGAGAGAACGTGTATTTCTTTCATCTCCCCCGTATCTTCATCGACTATCACTTTGGCTTTTTCGATACCGTCAAGAGACGTTAACACCTTCTCCAATTCCTCGACATTCTTCTCTACCATTCGCTGCCCCACCTCTTTATCAATGGTATCTTTCCACGGTAAAACGGTAAATCTTGACACTTTCTCGCTCATGAATACCCGCTTTCATTTTAGCAATGCGAATTTGCTGCTCGATCGTGTCAACTCCTTCGAGGTCGGGAAGTAGCAATCCCCTTCTCCAACCACTTTCAACTATTATCCCGTACTTCCGGGGGTCGAGCTCATCTATTGTTCTCACTTCCTCTGGTGTTGAAAGCACGTCCACACTCACAACTAAAGAGCTCAGCTCTTTCTCGCTGACAGGTTCAAATCTTGGATCTTCTAAAGCCGCCGAGATCGCATTTTGTGCTATTTCATGAGCAATATCTTGGGTTGTAGGTAAAAATGTTCCTATACAACCCCTCAACTCGCCAGTCGATTTGTGAAGCGTCACAAACACGCCCGCTCTTCGTTCAAAAAGTTCCGCTGGCAACTCCTTCGGGTTTGGCTTTAACTCTATTCCATCCCTAACTTTAAATTCTATCACTTTTATTGCCCATTTTACAAAAGGATGTTCCCCTTTCATCCAAAAAACATCTCCGCAAGTTTGTAATATTCATACGGTACGGCTTTTTTGGTTGCGACACCATACTCCAATGGTATGGAAATGATTTCATTCCCACGCAGTGCTACCATACGTCCAAAATCACTTTTTTGTACCAGTTTTATAGCCTCAACACCGTATCGAGTCCCAAGAATTCTGTCAAACGCCGTCGGAGTACCTCCTCTTAAAAGATGACCCAAAACCACAGATCTGGTCTCATAACCCGTTTTTTGCTCTACTATCTCTGCCAAATAATGTGCTATTCCCCCTAATTTTATGTGTCCAAATGCGTCTATCGTAGTTTTGTCCCCCACAACGGTTTCAAGTTCCGTAGGCTTAAAACCTTCTGCGACGGCCACCACTGCGTATCTTTTCTTTTTCATTCTTTCGTCGAGTATCTTCACAATTTCTTCTAACGTCCTTGGAAACTCTGGTATCAAAATGAGATGAGCGCCTGCGGCAAGCCCGGCCTCTACCGTTATCCATCCAGCTTCCCTTCCCATGAGTTCCACAAAAATTATACGTTCATGAGACTTGGCTGTGGATTGAAGACGATCTATGGCGTCTGCGCCAACATTAACAGCGGTGTGAAAGCCAAAAGTGTAATCGGTGTTGGATACATCATTATCTATCGTCTTAGGGACCCCAACCACTTTTAAACCCTTGGAAGAAAATCTGGCCGCCACACTTAAAGTGTCATCCCCTCCGATTGCGATCAAAGCATCTACTTTGGCATTTTTGAGGTTGTTTTCTACTTTCTCAACGCCACCTTCGAGGGTGAAGGGATTTACCCTTGATGTACCAAGGATTGTGCCACCCAAAAGGTGAATGCCTTCCACATCATCATCTGAAAGGGTCACAAATGTTCCCTCCACGGCACCCTTCCACCCACGTCTAATTCCTATTATTTCATCTTCTTCTCTTCTGGCTTTAACTATTCCTCTGATAACCGCATTGAGGCCTGGACAGTCTCCTCCGCCTGTCAATATCGCTATCCTCAACGTCATCACCTCAATCCTTTTGTGAGATTTTCAAACGTACCAATGCGTGTTTAATCTTTCTTTCAACTTCTTTTTTTCTAATCTCACTCTCAATGGTTTCAAGTTCCACTCTTGCATGTTCTAAAGCGTTCTTCACGCGATCTACATCTATCTCATCAGGTCTCTCAGCAGAATCTGTTATGATTGTAAAAGTGTTGTTGGAGAATTCAGATATTCCCCCGTGAATCGCAAAAAGTTGTTTTTTACCGTTTTCATCTGTTATTTCAAGTTCAGAAATTGCCATTGCCGCCATAAGAGGAGCTCTGTTTTGAAGTGTACCCATGGCACCCTCAACAGTCTTAAACTCTACAAAACGTGCCTTTCCATCGAATGCCCGTTTCTCTGGAGTGATGATAATCACTCGAAACACGTTCAAGCTCCTTTCCTCAGATTTTTGGCTTTTTCCACCGCTTGATCTATACTTCCAACCATCAAGAAAGCTTGTTCTGGAAGATCGTCGTACCGACCTTCGAGAATCTCTTTGAAACCCCTGATCGTTTCGGTCAGTGGAACGTATTGTCCTTTTGCCCCTGTGAAATGTTCGGCAACGAAAAAGGGTTGACTCAAAAAGCGCTGGATCCTTCTGGCACGTTGAACGACAATTCTATCCTCTTCTGAAAGTTCTTCGATACCAAGAATGGCTATTATATCTTGAAGGTCTTTATATCTTTGCAAAACTTTTTGAACTTGTCGAGCAACCTTGTAGTGTTCGTCACCCACAATTTTAGGATCGAGTATCTTGGAATTTGAATCCAAAGGATCGACAGCTGGGTACAGACCAAGTTCTGCAATCTGCCTGGATAAGACTATTGTAGCATCAAGATGGGCAAAAGTTGTAGCGGGAGCCGGATCCGTGATGTCATCAGCCGGAACGTATATGGCTTGAACGGACGTTATGGACCCATTTTTTGTGGAGGTAATCCTCTCTTGAAGCTCGCCCATATCCGTTGCAAGTGTGGGTTGGTAACCCACCGCTGAAGGCATTCTTCCCAACAAAGCCGAAACTTCGGATCCCGCTTGAACAAACCTGAATATGTTATCTATAAAAAGCAAAACGTCTTTACTCTGTTCGTCACGAAAATATTCTGCCATTGTTAAAGCACTCAAAGCGACCCTAAACCTGGCACCGGGAGGCTCATTCATTTGCCCAAAAACGAGAACGGTGTTTCCAATAACGCCACTCTCCTTCATTTCATTCCAAAGTTCGTTCCCTTCTCTCGTCCTTTCTCCAACTCCCGCAAACATGGAAAATCCACCGTGTTCTATGGCAACATTTCGAATCATTTCCATGACCAAAACGGTTTTCCCAACACCGGCACCACCGAAAAACCCGATTTTGCCACCCTTGGGAAAAGGAGCTATTAAATCGATAACCTTTATGCCAGTTTCAAGTATTTCTATGTCAGTTGACTGATCGTTCATTGTCGGTGCTTTTTTGTGTATGGGCCATCGTTTTTGGGCGTTAACTTCTCCCTTTCCATCTATGGGATTTCCCAACAAATCGAACATCCTACCCATTATTTCATTACCAACAGGAACGGTTATAGGATTCCCAGTGTTTTCAACTTCAACATTCCTTGAAAGCCCGTCAGTTGAATCAAGGGCTACACATCTAACCACATCATCACCTATAAGTTGTTCAACTTCCATGTAGAGTTCTCTGTTTTTTATTTTCACTTTGAGGGCGTTGTGTATATCCGGAAGGGATTTTGGTGAAAACTTCACATCCACAACAGGTCCTATAACACTCACAACTTTACCCGTAGCCATTTCCATCCTCCTAACTTTTAAGTGCCTCGGATCCGTTTGTTACCTCTATGATCTCTTGGGTTATGTACGCTTGCCTCGCTTTGTTGTATTTAAGAGTGAGGTCTTTAACGAGATCCTTTGCATTTTCTGTGGCGTTTCTCATGGCATTTTGCCGTGCATTTTGCTCTGCCACGCGTGATTCCAACAAAATTCTGTACATCTTCGTTCCAAGGTATTGAGGTAAAATCGCGCTGAGAAGCTTTTCGGGAGCAGGTTCGTAATCATAAACAGAGTTTTTCTTCTCTTTCACTGGCTTTATGGGCAAAAAATCTTCTTCTTTAATCAATTGAACCAACGAATTTTTCGGATAACCGTGAATAATTCTTATTGAGTCCGTCTTTCCCTCAAGATAAATTCTCGCCAATTCATCCGCAAAACTTTGAGCATCATCGTAAGAAGGCGTGTCATAAACGTTGTGCAATGAATATTTGACGAGTTTTTTGTCAAATGTCATTCTCGATTTTGCCCTGGCGCCAACGACGTAAAATCCCGCAAATTTTTTTCCGAGTTTTTCGGCACTTTTGTAGCCCTGCTCGATCACATCGTTGTTGTAAGAACCACACAATCCCATATCTCCACTTATTACCACCAAAATTGTTTTCATGGGTTCCTTTTGGTAGATCAATTCACTTGGGAGATCTTCCGCTGCAGAAAGTACCCGTTCAAACAAAGCTGAAAACTCATGTTCATAGTCATAAAAGTTTTTAACCATGCGTTTGAGTTTACTGAGCTTTGCCGTGGCCACCATTTCCATCGCGCGAGTTATATGCATGGTAGAACGAATGGATTTTATCTTTTTCTTTATGAGCTGCTCCGTGCCTCGGCTCATTTATACCACCTTGAATTTTTCTTTAAAATCTTCGATCGCGACTTCAAGTAATTCCGCTGTTTTTTCATCGAGATCCCCTGTTTGTTCCACAGTCTTGAGAACATCAAAATGCTTCTTTTTCATGTAAGAGAGAAATTCATCCTCAAACTTTTTGACATACTCAACCGGAAGATCATCCAGATATCCGTTAACGGCTGCAAACAACACGATCACCTGCTCTTCAAGGGGCATGGGGCTGTATTGCTCCTGCTTTAAAAGTTCCATTAAACGTTGCCCTCTGGTTATTTGAGCTTGAGTTGAGGGATCTAGTTCGTTGGAAAACTGGGAAAAAGCCTCTAATTCCCTATATTGTGCCAATTCTATTCTGAGATTTCCCGCCACTTTTTTCATGGCTTTTGTCTGAGCAGCACCGCCAACACGAGAAACGGACAGGCCAACATTCACTGCTGGCCTAAATCCAGAGTAAAAAAGACCCGGTTCAAGGTATATTTGACCATCCGTGATCGATATAACATTTGTCGGAATGTATGCACTCACATCGTTTGCCTGAGTTTCTACAATGGGAATGGCTGTCATCGAGCCTCCACCAAGATCATCACTCAGTTTAGCGGCACGTTCGAGTAGTCTAGAGTGGAGGTAAAAGATATCACCTGGGTAAGCCTCACGACCAGGCGGACGTCTTAGCAGAAGTGACATTTCCCTGTACGCAACTGCGTGCTTGCTCAGATCATCGTAAACCACGAGTGCATCCTTTCCAGAAAACATGAGTTCTTCTGCAATTGCAACCCCAGTGTATGGGGCAAGATACAACATTGGAGCCGGATCACTCGCGGATGCAACCACAACGGTTGTATATTCCATAGCTCCGTATTGTCTAAACTTTTCAACAGTTCTTGCAACTGCCGCACCTTTTTGTCCTATTGCCACGTATATGCAGTAAACTCCTTTTCCCTTTTGATTGATGATGGTATCAACTGCAATGGCAGTTTTACCAGTTTGTCTATCACCAAGTATTAATTCCCTTTGTCCCCTTCCTATTGGAATCATGGAGTCTATGGATTTTAGTCCGGTCTGCAGTGGCGTGTTAACCGGTTGTCTCTCAATGATACCAACGGCCTTTTTCTCAATAGGACGAGTTTTTTTTGCCAATATTGGGCTTCCACCATCTAAAGGATTTCCCAACGGATCGATGACTCTGCCAACAAGTTCATCACCAACCGGAACTTCAACTATTTTGTGCGTCCTTTCGACGAGATCTCCCTCTTTGATGTTTTTGTATTCCCCAAGAATAACCACACCAACGTTGTCCTCTTCAAGATTTATAGCGATTCCCATGCTCTTGTTTTGAAATTTCACCAGCTCGTTGGACATCACGTTTTCAAGACCGTAGACACGTGCTATGCCATCACCAACTTGAATAACACGCCCCACTTCTTTAAGATTGGGAAGATTCTCAAAACTCTCTATTTTTTCACGAAGAACTCTCGTGATTTCATCTGGATTTATGCGCATTCAATCACCCTCCATACATAAAGCTGGCAGCTTTTTCAAGTGCACCTGAAACGCTAAGATCCACAACTGAATCTTCAAAATCTATGGTGATTCCTGCCAGAAGTTTCGGGTCGTGCACCACTTTTAGAATGGGCTCTGATTTTCTGATCTCCCTTACGATCTTCACGATCATATCTGTCTCGTCTTTATTAAGAACCTGAGCACTTCTCACGACCACTTGCTCTTTTCCATTATCCCTTAACCACATAGCCCGCGCCGTTTGGTACAACTCAGGAAACATTCGGAAACGTTTGTGCTCAAATATCACCCTTAGCAGGTTCTCGCATTTTTTATTGGTGTTAAAAGCGTGTGCAATGAGTTCCGCTTTTTCTTTTGCCAAAATGGTGGGATCACCCACGAACTGTTTCACTTTTTCGTCTTTGATGGAAGAAAGAGCACTAATGACTTCCAAACATTTCCCATCTTTCAATTCAAAAAGTGCCCTTGCGTATCTGAGAGTGACAGCACGGTTTGCTCTCATCTCATATCCCTTACTTTAGAAAGTTGATCCATCAAGAATTCTCGTTTTGATTTCTCATCAAGATCTTTTTGGATTATCCGTGATGCAAGTGCAATTGCCAATGTTATTACGTTTGCTTTGAGACTCTCTTCAGCTTTCGAGCGTTCTTCCTCTATCTCTCTTCTCGCCCTTTTCATAATCGATTCTACTTCAGTTTGAATACGGGTTCTCTCAGCTTTCTCGTAAGCTTCAACCCTCGCCTTGGCTTCCTCGTACATTTGATCAGTGCGTTCACTTAACCTTTCCATTTCAACCTTGACTTTTTCTCTAAATTTCTCGGCTTCCTTTCGAGCTTCATCTGCTTTTTCGTATTGAGACTTTATCTCTTCAGATCTTTTATCAAGTATGTTCAGAAAAGGTTTGTAAAGAAATTTGATAAGAAAGTACATGAGAATAAAAAAACTCATCAACTGAAGTATAGAAGTACCGTTGAAATTCACGAAACTTCCAGACATTTTCCCTCTCTCCTTAAATGAGCAAGATCATGAATGCGATCAGCAATGCGTAAAGCCCCGTAGACTCGGCAACAGCTTGAGAAAGCAGCATTCTTGTGGTGAGCGTGCCCACCATTTCTGGTTGCCTCGCCATTGATTCCATAGCACCTTGACCAATGTGCCCTTCACCTATTGCGGGACCTATAGCACCCAATCCCATTGCCAATCCTGCACCTATGTACTTTGCGGCATGAACCACCGCCTGAGCCATTGAAAGTTCTGCTGTCAATTCAACTCCCTCCTTCGTTATTGTTCAAGTTGTATGCCAATGTAGGCAATCGCTAATATGGAAAAGACAAAAGCCTGAATAGTACCCACAAAGAACCCAAAAAATCCCCAAAGAATCACCGGCACAAAGGTGTATTTGACAAGATAACTCAACATGAGTACCATTATGCCACCACCCGCAATGTTGCCGAAAAGTCTTAGAGAATGTGAAATTGGTTTGGCAAATTCTCCTATGATGTTCATTGGAAGCATTATTGGATTTGGTGAAATGAAACCCTTTGCCCATTCTTTTAATCCCTTTAACTTTATGGCAAATATATGACTTATGAAAAGCACCATGATGGCGTAAGTTACATTCGTGTTCAGATCCCCCGTTGGAGAATGCCACGTATCTGTAAAGAGGTTCAACTTCAAAGATCCGTTTGGCGAAACTCCAATACCGATGCCTGGTATCCCTCCAAGTATGTTTGAAAACAGTATGAACAAGAAAAGAGTGGTAGCAATGTAAAAAACCGGCCTTACAAATTCTTCTGCTGGTGTGACATCCTTCACCAGATCGTACATGAAAGAAAGTACCAACTCAATTGCAGATTGCTTGCGAGAGGGTATTTTTTTCAGATGTCTTTTGAAATCGAAGGCCAAGTAAATCAAAATCACAAGTAGAAGTGCTGTCATGATGATGGTCATTGGATTGAGGGTTCCTAAAATGGAAGGAAGTGGTACCTTTATTTGCCAAACGTGGGCGATGCCAGATGGGAACTCAACCTTGCCAAAATTCCAAACAGCCACACCCGCATAAGCCGCAAAAAAAATCCCTAAAAATATCTTTTCACCTTTTGAAAATTTTACAGGTATTTTCAAATCTCACCACCCCTTGCAAAAGTAGTAAGTGTAAGTCTCATGAGCCATAACCCTAAAAACGCAAGAACAAGACTTCGTATTGATAAAGTAGCCGAAAATCCAAGAATCATTGCACTTAACGTGTACCTCTTAAGAAATCCTTTCTTCAAAGCACGTGCTCCGTGCAATTTAAAATGTTCAATATCATTTATCATCATAAGCAAAGAAAGCTCAGCACCTACGGCACCAATTGAAAACCCCAAAAAACATTTCCATCCCAGACCACCAAAGAGGAAAGCAAACGGCATGTAGGAAAGCCAGAGATTCAACGACCAACTAAGTTTTCTTGTTTTTCTCATCGTCTGCTTTTTTTGCTTCCTCAAGCAGTAATTTCATGCCGTTGTACATCCCTGATACGATTCCGAGTAAAAGAAAGATGATAAGTAAAACCTTGTTGTTAAACGTCCACTTATCGAGATAATAACCTATCAATCCTCCCACCAAAACGTTACTCACCACTGTAACGCCAAAATTAAAAACAATGTTTGAATGTTTAAAAAAAGATATTGGAATCTTTCTTTTCATCGATCTGTTAGATTCTTAAAATTCTTAAAGATCGTCCACCCACGTGCACCGCTCCCTTTTTTTCTTCAACCACAATCAACAAACCAGGAGGAAAAGCACATTTATCGATTTTGGCCATGTTTTCAGCATCGCAAACCACCAAATCATCTTCATTTAATCTACGCAAAATTATATCCCAAAATACTCCAAAATGCAAAGAGATGTGAATATCAAAATCGTTAATTCTTCTTTGCCTTAATCTAAAGTAAGCAGGATCTTCCTCAAAAATTTCGTATTCTTCCGCGATCGGGAAAAATTCTATTCCCCGCAATCCACTTCCCACAAGATAGATTTTCTTAAAATTTCCAATTGCGCTTATAAGAGAAACAATCTCACCGGAAATTCTTGGAAGTTCCCACATAACCCGGTGAGCTTTCATTCCATGAATGTAATCCTCAAGAATTACCGAAGCACTAAGGCCGTCTACCAAAGTCTTGCGATTTCGCCCTTTTGAAACGTTTATTCGAGAATTTGCAATCGAAGATGTAAAACGCTCATCTACTAAATAAACGGGAACAGGCAAGATCGATTTGGCAATTTCTATTGATTTGTCGACAGCATCGATCGTTGACTTGGTAAACCGCATCTTTAAATTTATCGGAAACCCAAAAATCACTTCTGAGAGAGCATCTACTTTTTTTATCTCTTTAAGTATTTCAGAAGGTTTTACGGTTTTCGTGAAAGTCACGATCTTTCCATTTGGATCCGTTATGGCAATGCCAGTTCTTTTAGGGCCAAAGTCAATTGCTACTTTTCGCATAATTCTCAAAGGGGTTGTGAAAGATTTTTGCTATGTTTCGTGTTTTTCTTTCCATTAGTTCCCGTTTCAAATTGGTGAGGATTCTTTTCTCCGCCATTCCTTCCCTTTCCCGTAATGTCATGTTTACTTCGTCCTCAGTCGGAATCTTCGTGACTTTTTCACCATCAAAGATCCCCATCTCTTTGAACATAGAAATGTACAATTTTGAAAATACTTTCGAGTCTACAATGCCGGTTTCCACAAGACGTTCCTCCGGATCAACACTTTTTTGACTTAACACATGTGCGGCTTTTATTATATGTTCAGAAGGCGGAAATAGCGATTCGATATCTTTTACGTTCCTGTTGACATCTTCCTCACCAAACATCATGTGTATGACTGACATGGAATTTGCCCTATCGAACAGCGATGGAGGTTTTAAAAAAGAAATGTGATTTCTTGGAAAATCGTAATAAACGATCCTGTTGATCCTTTCTAACGAGGATGCGTAAACAGGTGTTGTCAAAAGCACCTTGACCTTTCCCTTTTTAACAAGATCCACAACACGATGGTAATGATAAAGACTCGCATTGGGAACATAAGAGATGATCTGATCGCTCTTACACATGAGGGGAAATCTCTCGCAAAGGGTTGAAAGGGTTTTTTTGAGGTTTTGTCGATTCGAAAAAACCACGGCCATCCTGTTGTGTTCACTTTTAAGCAATCGCATCAGTATAGAGGTTTTATCCTTTGTGTTTCTGTCGTCTATGATGCCAATATCCCTTTTGTGAAATTCGTGGAATATCTTTTTAACGGAAAAAAGCTGTAAGATTTTTGATTCGTCATCGCGGTTTAAAAAAGAGGAAAGTAGAAGCAAACGTTTGGATTTCTTTTCAACAACGAGATCGGATATTTCGTTTACCAAACCCATTTCGATCATCAACTGCGGCTCACAGAGAATGACAAATTCTCCACCTTTTATTATTTTCGGCAAAGAGATCACATTCGTGAAGGTCACGCCGTTTGGGTTGTCAGACATGTGAAGAGCATCCACGTAAGAAGACTGTATGCCAATCTTTTTCAACATGAGACTTAAAGAGTTGTAAAGATCTTTTAACATCGAATTCGTTGGAGATACCACAATGAGTTTGCCTCTTTCTTTCATAGACGCTTCAAGTATTATCTTTTCTTCCACGCAAGGGTCACCAATCACCAGGGCATTTGAACTTTGATTCAAAATCTTGTCAAACTTCTCTTTCTTAATCTCGGATTTCCTCAAAAAATTGACCTTGTACTTGCCATCAAATTTAATATTCATGTCAACGATGTTCAACTGATACCTGATCTTGTCGTTCCAGGAATTTTCCCATACGTTTGCCGCCACATCCAACCTGGCAAATTCGTTTGGGAGATTTACGTTGTCAAACAGATGAGAAAATCCAAAGCCCACGGCATCCATTTTGTTTTGACCTTTCCAAAGAATAACATTCACATGTTTTCCATTCTTACCCACAGTTCTCAAACGTCCAATTTCAAGGTCTTCAAAAACAAAAATCGGCTCGGGGTTACCGCTGCCGTAAGGTCTTATCTTTTTTATATCTTTAAAGAGAGCTTCGTTAACATCAGAAAGTTCTAATTTTGCGTCCACCTTTATTTTCGGTATAAGAATTTGTGAATCGTACTTTTTCATAACAATTTGAAGTCTACGATCGAATTCGGGAATGAGCTCAGTTTTAAGGGAAAAGCCGGCAGCCATTTTATGTCCGCCGTATTCTTCAAGCAAATCGTCAACTTCCTTTAAAATTTCCACGATGTTCACACCTTCGATACTTCGAGCTGACCCACGTGCAATGTCACCCTCAATTGAGAGCATAAGCGTTGGCCTGTGATATATGGAAAGAATTCTTGAAGCAACAATTCCAATAAC
Source organism: Mesoaciditogaceae bacterium (assembly GCA_015486145.1). Taxonomy (GTDB): domain Bacteria; phylum Thermotogota; class Thermotogae; order Mesoaciditogales; family Mesoaciditogaceae; genus WFSH01. The sequence continues at coordinate 3,910 of WFSH01000115.1, read as the reverse complement.
ACCTGGGTGCCATCCTTTCCCTGAGAGAACAAGTATCCTTCGTTCTTTTAAATCCTTCATCACATCCAACTGAGCTAAAGCCTGCTGATAAATTTGATTTTCTATGGATTGCCTCTCCAAATTTTTTTCGACGAGATTTTGGGCCAATTCGTGAGCTTTTTTCGGGTTTTCTTCTAAGATAAGCTTAAGTGCTGTGTACGCGCTGTCGATACGACCAACTGCGTTTATCTTTGGTGCGATCTTGTAGCCTATGTCGTGAGCTTTTATGTCATCTGGATTGACGTTGGAAAGCTCCATGAGCTTCATGATTCCAACTCTTCTTTTACTTTTGAAAAGTTTGATACCCTTGTGAACAAAATATCTATTTTCCCAAAGAATGGGCACTATATCCGCTATTGTTCCAAGAGCCACTATATCGAGATATTCTTCCAGATCATCGTTTATTCCAAGCCTCTTTTGGAGAGCTTGAAGAACTTTGAAAGCAACTCCCACGCCTGAAAAATCTTTGAACGGATAAGGATCTCCCGGACGCTTTGGATCCACGATGGCAACGGCTGGCGGAATCTGATTTTTCACCTCATGATGATCAGTCACGATCACTTCACAACCAAGAGAATTGGCGTAATTAATCTCATCGATCGAGGTGATTCCACAATCTACGGTGATAAAATGATTTATCCCCTTGTCGTGCAAAAGCGATATCGAATTCTTACTCAAACCATATCCATCGTCTAAACGTTTTGGGATATACGTCTTAATGTTCCAACCCCATTTTTTAAGCACCAGATAATACAGAGAAGTACCTGTAACTCCGTCCACATCGTAATCACCGTATACAACTAAAGGGGCTTTTTTTTCTCTGATCTTTATCAACTTTTCCACCGCTTTATCCATGTCCAGCATTTTGTATGGATCGGCTAAATGTATCTTTTCCGGCATCAAAAATTGCTCCGCTTTTTCTACAGAATCAACTCCTCTGTTGACAAGAAGATGTGCAAGAAGAGGGCTTATATTAAATTTTTTGCACAAAAAAACTTCCCACTCTTCCTGGGACTTCGAAATCTCCCATTCATTTTTCAATTCACATCCTCTCCCATCTTTTCTTTTTTCTTAAAGATTATAACACCTTTAAGAGAAATTTTCACTTTCACTTGACAAAAGGGGAAATTATGACTATAATTATGGTCACGAGGTGAAAAAATGCTTGGAAAACTGAATTTTTACAGTGTGGCGGAAGCAAAAACAGAATTGTCAAAGCTGATAGCAGATCTCGAAAGTCGCGACAGCGTTATCACCAAAAATGGTGTGCCGGTGGCAGCCGTGATGAAATACGATAGGTACGTTAAAATGATGGATTTTATGGAAAAAGTCAAAGATCTTTATCTTTTAGATGTTGGTTTTGAAGGAATTAAAGATCCAATTGAAGATATTCTCAAAGAAAACTGAGGAGGTACAAATATGGCAAACGTGTTGTTGGATCACGTGTGGAAGATCTACGATGGCAAAGTTGAAGCTGTGAAAGATGCAAATATAGCCATCGAAGACAAAGAGTTCGCGGTTTTGGTTGGGCCTTCTGGTTGTGGAAAAACAACCACTCTCAGGATGATAGCCGGTTTGGAGGAAATAACAAAGGGAACCATAAAAATTGGCGACAAAGTAGTCAACGATGTGGAACCAAAAGATAGGGACATAGCAATGGTTTTCCAGAATTACGCCTTATACCCTCACATGACGGTCTATCAAAATATGTCATTTGGACTGAGATTGAGGAAGTTTCCAAAGGCTGAAATAGATAAGAGAGTTAAAGAGGCAGCTAGAATCCTCGGCATAGAAAATCTGCTCGATAGAAAGCCCAAACAACTTTCAGGTGGCCAAAGGCAGCGTGTTGCGTTGGGTCGAGCTATAGTTAGAGATCCAAAGGTCTTTTTGTTTGACGAGCCGTTGTCGAACCTCGACGCAAAATTGAGAGTTCAAATGCGGAGTGAATTGAAAAAACTTCATCTCAGGCTGAATGCCACAATGGTGTACGTCACTCACGATCAGGTTGAAGCTATGACAATGGCGGACAAAATAATAGTTATCAGAGATGGCGTTGTTCAGCAAATAGATTCTCCTTTCAACCTTTATCATTACCCCAAAAATACTTTTGTCGCGGGATTCATAGGTTCACCAGCCATGAACTTCTTGAAGGCCACTGTGGTTGGAAAAGATGGGGGTTTGTGGATCCGACTTGGAAATGGTATACTTTTAAAGGTTCCAAAGATTTACGAGGATGAATTGGCAGAGTACAAAGACAAAGAGATTTTGACAGGAATCAGGCCAGAAGATATCTATGACAAGATGTTTGCCGTGGCTGCCAAACCTGAAAACACCGTGAAAGCAAAAGTCGATATACTCGAGCCTTTGGGAAGTCAAACAATTTTGCACGCCAGCGTTGGAAATGACACCATTGTTGCCTCCATAGATCCAAAAACAGAAGCTACGGTGGGTCAAGAAATGGATTTGGTATTTGACATGTCCATGATGAGGGCTTTTGATCTTCAAACTCAAAGAGCCATAATAACCAAGGAAAAACTCGAAAGCGGTCTCAAAGACAGTAAGGCGGTACGTGTCTCTGAGAATGGTAACAATTCCTAACAAGTAATCGAGACGGAGGTGTGCCCGAATTGGCTAAGGGGCCGGTCTTGAAAACCGGTGGTGCTATGCACCTTCTGGGTTCGAGCCCCAGCACCTCCGCCATTTTTTAAAATACAATGTTATAAATTTCACATTAGAAAGGAAGGTGTGGAGTTTTAAAATGAACGAAATTGAAGAGCTTAAAAGTCGGATACAAAAAATAAAGGCAAAAAAAATGGAGAGTGGCGATGAACTTTTAATGGCATTGCATGCTGCACAAGAACTCTTTAACAATTCAATTCCAATAGAAGCTGCGGAAACAATATCGGAATTACTGAAAGTGAAAATGAATCGAGTGTACGAATTAGCCACCTTTTACAGTATGTATTCCACTCGTCCAAGGGGAAAGCATCTGATCAGATTTTGTGAGAGCTTACCGTGTCATGTGGTTGGTGGAAAAGAAGTGGTGAAGACTCTGAAAACTATTCTTGGAGTTGAAGTGGGAGAAACCACCGATGATGGGCTTTTCACGTTGGAAACTTCTTCTTGTCTTGGATTGTGTGGAGTTGGGCCGGTAATGATGATAGATGGAGAAGCCTATGGAAATCTAACGTCAGAGCGTGTGAAGGAAATAATAGACAGCTATCGAGGTGAAAAAAGATGAGACAGGTGACCACCGTTTTAATTTCAATGGACTCAAATAGTCTCTTAAGTGGTGCAAAAGAATTTGAAGAGCAACTGAAAACCTTGATCAGGGATCACAACATGTCAGATCTTATCCAAGTGGTCGAAACCGGAACATATGGTGTTCATGGCAAAGGTGTGGTTTTCCAGATCCTTCCCGATGATGTTTATTACGTTATCAAATCTTCAAAAGACGTTTTGAGAGTTTTTGAAGAACACCTTTTAAAGGGACGAGAAGTTGTGGAGCTTAGCATAGATTTGAAAAATTTGAAGTTATCAAAAGTTTACGGAACAAAAGAGACCAGGATCGTGCTCAGGAACGTCGGTCTGATAGATCCTTCAAGTGTTGAAGAGTACATAGCTAAAGACGGATATGCCGCTTTTGCAAAAGCTCTGAAAATGGGGCCGGAAGAGGTGATCCAATCGGTAAAGGATTCTGGACTTCGAGGTCGAGGTGGCGCGGGATTCCCAACGGGGTTAAAATGGGAAATGACGAGAAAATCTAAAAGTGAGAAGAAATACGTTTTATGCAATGCCGATGAAGGTGAACCCGGAACGTTTAAAGATAGGTTGATCCTTGAGGGAGATCCATATTCTATTTTGGAAGCCA
>WFSH01000114.1 GCA_015486145.1 Mesoaciditogaceae bacterium | reverse complement strand
TTTTTTTGTCATTCTGAACTTGATTCAGAATCTCGATCCACCTTGTTAGTTGCTTGGAGATCCTGAATAGTTCCTTCGGAACTTTCAGGATGACGTTAAGGTCAAAGACTCCAAATAAAAGAACGAATCAGTTTTGACAAGACTTCAAAAAAATTACACTCACCGCTTGTAAAGCGGTACTAAAATGTCAAAGAATGTCGCTATTCGAAAATACTACCCACATTATCTCGAAGAAATCCATGATTTTCTTACTTCTTATGAGTCTCTCAACACCATTCACGGCAAGGTCAATTTCTAAAGGATCACCTCGATTTTATCCCCATTTTTCAATTCTTCTCTCAAATCCGACACAGAGCCGTTAAGCAGTATTTTGAACCCGTCGGGAGTGAACTTCAAAAACTCAAAAACATCCAAAACTCTGATCTTCCCAACGGAAATTTTCACATCGTCACCACAATACACCAAGGCGTCGAGATTTGATTCCCTTCCGTTTATTTCAACCTTCATGGGTAACGGCACTTTTATCTCTTTTGAGTTCACACTTATAGAGAGTAAGCCAACATTTATTCTGTTGAGAACTTGTTTGATCGTGAGATTTATGGGCTTGAGTTTCAACACGTAACCAGACCCCACCGTTTTAACGATATGTTCATTTTCATCGACCACCGTAAAATTGTCAAGAGAGTAATTCACACCGTTCACCGTGATTCTACAGCCCAAATCAAGGGCTTTTAACACATCCTCCGGGGCCACATGTTCTTGGAATTCCACAACATCTCCATCACGTATTATCTCTTCTGTTGAGACTTCTTTTGAATTTATTTTCACCTCAGGAAAAATCTCGACGGGTTCTTCATTCACAAAAACTTTCACAGGTTTTACCACGTCTTTGACTCTTATCAAGATGGGTTTTCCATTCGAGGGTTCTATCTCTATCACATCTCCATCATTTACTCGACTTTGAAGTGTGGCGCGCTTGCCATTGATCCTCACATGTGGATCCGGCATATTGCCAGCTACCACAACCACTTCTCCATTTAACTCGTACGTCATCCCAGCGGATGGACTCCCAAGAATTTCCTTCACATCGAAATTACCTTGCATCAAAGCCTGCAAGACGTCCTCGTGGCCGGTAAGGTTCATGAGTTGAATGGTGTGAGAGTTAACCGTCACCTGTTTAAAAATTTTCGACATGTTGAATCTCGCTGAGTGAGCAATTCCAACAGGAGTGACAAACTCGCTTCCTTTCATTTTTCCCGTGATATCCTGCGCGTACACGATGTTCTCGACTCCACGAAGCGCAACCCTGTTATTGGGTAAAGAAAGCTTCTTCGCGATAAGTTCGGTAAATCCCGGCACTTTCGCACCTCCACCAACTACCACAACCGCCGCAGGAGATTTACCATTCAAATCGAGAATGATTTTGGCGATCTCATCGGTTATGGAATCACTTACGGGAGTCACGATATTCATAAGTTCTTCGCGCGTAGTTTCAACCGGGGCGCCAAGGATGTTTTCAACTTTTGGCAGCTCTCCTTCCCGAATCGCGCGCTTGAGTCGTTCGCCATCTTGAAAACTCAACAGGTACGTATCACACAGTTTTTCCGTTATTTCATCACCAGCCATGGGGATCATGCCATACGCAACTATTGTTCCATCTCTGCTGATCGCTATATCTGATGTGCCAGCTCCAACATCGACAAGGACAACATTCAACCTTCTCAAATCCTGAGGAACCACAAGATTCATCGCCGCCATTGGCTCAAGCGTTAGATACTCGAGAGACAATCCCGTTTCTTTAATGACGGAAAAAAGCGCTTCCACCATGCGCTGGGGTAGAAAAGCTGCTATTACACTGACAGTGGCTTTCTCACCAAACTGTCCAACCAAATTTCTGACTCTCTCACCATCAACCGTGAACTCCAAAATAGAGTAGCCCACACAATAATCTTTAGACTGCCCATTTTTTTCAACGGCATCCGAAAGCGCCCTGAATTCAAGTGCTCTCACAAAACTTTCATCTATCTTTGATGCCGGTATTTTCTCCATCGCATCGCCTTCAACCGTTTTTAAGAATCGACCCGCAACTGCAGTCGAAACCTTTTCGATCTTGGCCTTTGTTCTTTTCTCAAGAGCCTCTTTGACTCGCATTACAGCATGCGCAACTTTTGGCACATCGTTTATCTGCCCGTCAAGCATTGCTCTCTCTTCATGCTCAACCATCTCAAAGTCCAAAACTTGTATGCCATTCTCAGTTTCTTGGGCAATTACACCTATTACCGTTCTCGTTCCAACATCAAGAGCGAATATCATATTTCCTCTCCTATTACGGTTACACCCGTTCCTCCTTCACCCCTTTTACCTATCCTAAAGGGGATCTTCTTTGAGCGTAAAAACATCCAAATACCGTTGGCCAATCTTCCCGTTCCTTTCCCATGAATCACATACCCTATCGAATTAGATTGTAACACATGTTCCGCGAACTCTTCGATGGTTGGAATCGCTTCCTCCACAGTCATCCCTCGTACATCTATTTGATTGAAATCTTTATCCGATCTAACGTAATGAATCTGTTCCACAAAATTTTGAGCCACTTCAGTGGACGTATTTTCCAAAATTTTCACTTTTTTCGGCACCGTGCTTATTTGAACATTCCCTATTTCCACAACTATTTTATCCTTTTTTTCGTCAACAACCGTTCCTCTTGCACCCGTTCCTTCAATTTCAACTAAAGACCCCACTTTTATCTTTTTAGGTGTGGACGTATTTTTTGAAACGGTCAATTCCTTCATTCTTTCTCTCAAAGCGGCAATCTTTCTGTCTTGCTTTTTCAACTCATTCAAATCTTTCGTGGAGCGCATCGTGTGAATGGCCTTTTCCATTTCTTTCTTGATATTCGCCAACGTGGTGGAAAGTTCCTTTATCTCTCCCGAAAGCTCCTCCAATCTCTTCCCTTTTAACCTTTCAAAATTTTCAGAAAAATCTTTTTCCCTTTCCAAAAGTCTTTCTTCTCTTGTCTTGAGTTCTTCAAATTTTTCTTCATATTCATGAATCTTCGTCTGTAATTTTTCGACCAGCAAATCCGTTTTGGAGAAAGAAACCGTACGATTTTTGGAAAATTCCTTTATCAGGTCGTGAGAGACCCCAAGCTTTTTAATCATCTCAAACGCATGACTTCTCCCAGGCATATCCATGTGTATTCGATACGTCGGCGCCATGGCGTTGATATCGAATCCGACAGAGGCGTTTCTTATTCTCTTATCTGTGAAAGCCAGTGTTTTTAACTCCGGAAGGTGAGTCGTAACGACCGCTCGAGCACCACGCTTCATGATGAGAGTTATCATGGATTTGGCAAAAGCTGCACCTTCACCTGGCTCCGTTCCATCACCTATTTCGTCTATAAGCACGAGGGTTTTTTCATTTGCGAACTTGTAAATCTGATCTTCGCGTTTAACCCTTGCAGAAAAAGTGCTCAATTCATCTCTAACCGACTGATCATCTCCCACGTCTGAAAAAAGAGAATCGAAGATCGATATTTCTGTACCTCTTGCGGCAGGAATTGGTATTCCCATGGCTGTCATCAAAACAAACAACCCCACGATCTTCAGCGTGGCTGTTTTTCCTCCCGTGTTAGGGCCACTCAATATAATCACGTAGCTTTCTGGATCGAGACTAAAATCTATTGGTACGACCTTTTCAGGCGAGATCAGCGGGTTTCGCCCTGCCATTATTCGCAAGACCCCATCCCTTTTGATAACGGGGGAAACACAGTTGTTTTGCATCGCATATCTGGCACGCGCACATAGGCCATCCAATTTCTCCAAAGAATTCATCAAATCGAAAATTTTTGCAGCGCTTTCATGTATCATTTTTGTGAATTTTGCCAGTATTCTTGATATTTCCATCGTTTCCTTCGAACGATATATCGCAAGCGCGTCGTTCAATTCGATCAGCTCTTCTGGTTCTACGTAGTAGGTCGCCCCCGTAGATGACTGACCGTGAACGATTCCCCTTATCATTGTGCGTTTATCGGCTTTAACCGGCAGCACGTACCTTTCATGACGTTGAACCACCAGTGGATCAGAGATGAAACCTTGCTTTACTCCCTCGTAGAGAAGTCGTTTGATCTTTTCGTTAATGCTTTTATCGATCGCCTTTAGATGTTTTTTTATTTTGAAGAGCTCCGGTGTAGCGTTGTCTTTTATCGTTCCATCAGGATTAAAGGTATGGTCACATTTTTCGATAAACCCTTTTGGAGGGATCAACATTTTAGAAATTTCCTTCAAAGTTTGAGTATCTTCAAGAATGACCGATAGCTTTTTCGACACTTTGAAAAGGTTGGAAAAGTCAAAAATACGATCGGATTCAAGAACCTTTCCTTTCGTCACCGATTTAAGGACCTCTGAGAGATTTTCAACGCGGTAAAACACGGATGAAATGTCTTGCATCTTCGGTATGATTTCGTCAACCTGTTCGTACACGATCGAAGGTTTTTCAAAAAATTCCGGTGATTCAAAATAAGCCCTCCCATAGTCCGAGAAGGCTTTTGATCTCAAAATCTCGAGTATGGATTCAAATTCCAATTCTTTCAAAGTTTTTTCATCTGTTCGCACTCAAATGCCTCCAGAAAAGTTATACGTGAGTGAAACATAAAAAGGATTCAACAAGTCTCCAAATTTGAGAGAATTCTCAAAGACGTAAGCAATGACAATATTCAACGAAGGATAGCGCATTCTCATTCCAACGCTAACCTCTTTTGAAAGCGTCTTATAAAACGTCATTCTGTAACCGCCCAATAGACTGAGAAAAGACGTCACCGATATCTCTGTCCCAAATCCCAATTCACCAGAGGTAAAATTCAAATAAGTATTCAAGGTGTACTTTTTGCCAAAATACGAACCTCCCACGATCAGCTCTGGCGTGTAAGTCTGGGTAGTCGAAGGGCTCGAGGCCCATGTGATCGATGCAAAGGCATTTTTCACGACCGCCGCAAGGTTGAGTTTTCCATATTTTATTATGGAACCAAAATCCATGGATATTCCACTTTTTATATCACTTCCAAACCATCCGTTTAAGCTCATCCCAACAGCGTTTTCTCCCATTTTGTAAGCAACAGACCCGGTTAACTTGTACTGATCGTAACCGAATTGATCGGTTGGATGAGTGTATTGAATGGCTCCACCACCATAAAAATTTTTAAACTTAAACGAACCACTCAAAAATTCACTCCTTATCACTCCAAGAAAATGTTCTATATGCGAGAAGAAAATGGAACTTTTCCCATTTGCCATTCCAGCCGGATTGTACGCGATCGACTGTGGGCCGGTGTAAAGTGCGTATATTGCTCCAGCCATTGCTTTAGAGTAGGCAGAGGGATCGTTTATCTCATCCACAACATTGGCAAAAATTGCCACACTCAACAAAAGCATAAAAATCATTACAAATATTCTTTTCACAATGATTCACCTCTGTTATCTAACGATCACAAACGATTTTGACACGGACTCCGTTATGGAGTTTGGTGAAGGGCCGACGGATACGACAACCACGTACAAACCGTTTGAAATCGTCGCTGGATTCAAAACGTACAGCAAATTTCCGAGGGTTTTAAGCGCTTTTCCACTTTGATCTGCTATCATCCTGTCTCGCATATCGTAAATCGACAACTTGTAATAACAATCCTCGTTCACGACAAGCACAAACTTAACCTCTCCACAGCCGATGAGTTTTCTTGGTACTATCGACAATGAAACGATCTTAGGATTGGAGGATTTATTAACGTTCGCAGCGAGTCCCAAAGTGTACGTCCCTGTTTTTGCACCGAACGTAGCCATATCATTCACAACTTCCGGACTTGTTGACAAAAGTTTCCAAAAATCACCACCAGTCAACTCATAAACCTTTAAGTTGTCGTACAACCCATTAACGGCGCTCTGATTGAAAATAAGGTGATAAGTTATGGTCGTCGAAGGAGACGATTCAGATGTTAAACTCACGACGTTAGACACTTGATTCAAACTCAAAAAACCCTTATAGTACAAGCTCTTTGAAGGACCAGAGTTTGAAAATACCGAAACGATCGTCGGAGAGGCAAACGTACCGTATTTAAGAAATGCCCATCCGCCGTCAAAATATACAGCGTGGGCGCCAACCACCAGGTACCTTTTGAATGATCTTGACAAGGTGTAACTAGTTCCCGCAAAGGTCGCCAAAATCGTCACTGGACCAGGAACGTTTAAATAAGTGTAAGTTGCCACCCACATGGTTTTGAACTTCTCCACGTACAACTCTTTTTTCAGACTCCCATCGATAGCGTAAACCGTTGGTGTTGAAGAAGACTTCAAGCACACCCCTACTTTCTCGCTCCCGTTCACCAAATTCAAATTCATAGAATTCGAAGAATTCATAGCCTTCACCTTCAAATTCGGGTAATACGTGGTCGAATTGCTCGTGCCGTTGTACATGTAATTCACCATAATCTGAGAAAGCGTGTAAGTTCCTGGAGCGGTTAAACTTATGAAAGAGGAGAATTGTTTTTGAGTGGGCGTGGATGAAAGGCTTACAATTTTTTGACCTTTTGGCGTGTTCCAAAAAACGTAAATACTGTTCAAATTGATTCCATACTTCCATATTGAAAAGCTAAAATTCACATCGCTACCCACAAATGCGTGAAAACTCGAAATCTTAACCGGAGACATCAACAATCCATCTGGTCCCATAACAACACTTGCCAACAGATACTGTGAATGATTCTCTCTCGGATCGTTGGTCTTCATCAAAGCGTTCAACCTGTAAATGCTACCGGGAAAGAAAACACCAGACGTGTTTACTTTGAATTCCAACGATTTGCCGGGTTGAATACTCCCGTTTTCTGGAAAAATGGAAAGTCCAGATGGAGATGAAAAAGTCGTAAAAGTTAAAGACTTAGAGCCTATATTGGTCGCTTTCACATTCCATGTTTGAGTCGCGTTTGTGATGAATGGTACGTAAGCTATCGTTGAATTAACACTGGCAGCTGGTATGTCAGTCGTAAAAGTTGCCACATTCGAAAGAAGCGTGGCACTCGTCGATTTTAAAGTGATCTTGACTTGCGCTCTAAAATTAGAAACGTATTGAGGAGTGTATATCCAAGTGTAGGTGTTTCCGGATATTGTTGGAACGTACATTTCCGTGGATTCCGTGGAAGAATTGTAAAGCATTAAGAACGTCGATCCCACTTCAGTCGCTGGTGCGATTGTTATGGATAAGGTGATCGGCTCTCCCTTCAACGCAAAAGTTGGACTGGCCGTCAGAGTTCCAATTTGTATGGCAAACGAGGACACCGCTGCACATAAAATCAAAAGAAAAATCACAAAATTTTTCACCAAACCTCCCCCTTTCTCAACAGACAACTATTATTATTGATCAAAATCAAGAAAAAAGAAAATTTTTCTCTCAAAAATCATTTTGAACAACACTTGTCAGTTCTTCCGTCACGATCACCTTACTGACAAATGTGTTATCCGGAAGGTAATCCCACATGGAATCGAGCGGAAGCTTTTTCACGTAGAGAATGAAAAGTGCTATTGCCA
>WFSH01000113.1 GCA_015486145.1 Mesoaciditogaceae bacterium | reverse complement strand
CATTTACCACAGAGCGCACGGAGCGCACAGAGTTTTTTCTCTTTTTTCTTCGCATAGCATACTCGAAGAGTGCAAAAACTCCGTGAAATCTGTGGTCTCTGTGGTGAAACCCACCCCACAATGGCTCAAAGAACCTAAAAACCCACTTTTCGAGGTGTAACATGAATGAAAAAGCGGAATATATCGCTACCCATGTTTTACTCAAAGCCGCCGACGTAGCAAAATTTTTAAATATCAGTAAATCAATGGCATATCGTTTAATGCAAACCGGAGAGATCCCTACTATCAGCATAGGAAACGCGAAACGTGTCCGACCAATTGATTTACATAATTTCATCAGTGAGAACTCATCAGAAACGAATAAAGAAAAATGAGTCATTTGTACGATTCCAAACAACTGCTAAATGAAGGTAAAATTGGTATAACAATACGGGACCTTACCAATGGAATAGCAGTAGTAATTCTATCAATCGCTAATCTTGACTACTTCTAAAAGGAGATCAAGATGGCAAAAAGAAGAACGAATCAAGAAGGTTCTATCTGGAAGGATAAAAATAAGTGGCGAGCCGCCAGTAATAACGAATGGTAGTTATTTCGCACAAAATTAGGAAAAAAAGGAGCATAAGCAAAAGCAATTCTTCGCATTAGGTATTTTCCCATTCCCAAGTTCTTCTTTTTGTACTATCTTTTGGGGATGTACCTAAAAAACGAAGACTATCAAAAAACGAAACTAGAAAAAGAGTATTTTGAATTGCTTGGCGCAATGTCTGGCACAGTGAAGCACTTCTTTGGGAGCTGGGAAAAGATTTTCGGTGAAGTTTCAGACCCTCGAGAAGAAAATTTACTTCAATACTCTCTCCCCAATTTACTTTTTACAGGGATGTTGATGTATTTTTTGCGTTTAGGTTCCCGGCGTCAAATCAATTTTGACCTCCGCAAGAATGAAAACGTAGAGGAAAAGTATCATGCCCTGTGGGGGATAAGGCAGATTCCGCATGGAGACACACTCAATTATGCTTTTCAAAAACTGGATGTGGATGAAGTCCAAGAAATAGTTTGCTCGTTGGTAGAGAAACTGATCCGAAAAAAGGTCATAAATAATTGGCGTTTATTAGGTCGTTACTTTTGTATAGCCATAGACGGGACAGGCGAGCTAACCTTTCCGGAACGCCATTGCGAAAATTGCCTGACCAAAACGTACAAAAGCGGGAAAATTTTGTACTATCACCCCGTAGTAGAAGCCAAGTTGGTTACGCCGAATGGATTTGCCTTTTCAATAATGACAGAATTTGTAGAAAATCCGGAAGATTTAGCTAAAGGGGATAAACAAGACTGTGAATTCAAAGCTTTCAAGCGTTTGGCAAAAGGTCTTAAAAAACGTTTCCCGCGTTTGCCCATTTGCTTATTGCTGGATGGGCTTTTTGCGAATGGACCTGCCATGACTGTTTGTGAGAGAAATAAATGGAAATATATAACCGTCCTCAAAGACAATGACCTGAAAAATATTCACCGTTCATTTGAAGTGGCTTGGGGAGCGCACAAAGAAAACAACAAAACGGTGCAGGTTGGAGGGAATCAAGAAGTCACTCAAAAATATCGCTGGGAAAATGGAATCAAGTATGAAGACAGCAAAAAGCAAGTCCACTATCCCAATATTGCCGAATGTATAGAAACAAAAGCGAATGGCTCAAAAACGAAACACAAGTGGATCACAAATATCCCGATTTCTTTCAATAACGTGGATGTGCTTTCCAATAACGGGGGACGTTCTCGTTGGAAGATTGAAAATGAGGGCTTCAATGTACAAAAAAACGGGGGGTACAATCTTGAACACGCTTACAGTCGTGATCCAAACGCAAGGAAGGTTTTCTATCTTCTCCTACAAATAGCCCACCTAATTTTCCAATTGATTGAAAAAGGAAGCCTTTTCCGCAAGGCTTTTCCAAAAAAACTTGGGTCTCAAAGAAATCTGGCAAAACGCCTCTTAGAAGCGTGGCGTAATTTGAATATCAGTTCCCGCGAGTTTCGTAATCTGGGAGAAGGGCGTTTTCAAATCCGGTTTGATACTTCCTGAAAAAATGCGGCATGTCAACTCAGTCTGCGTTTCTGACTGCGGTTTTGGACTCGCCCGGATAAAAACACTTCCTGAAGCTGACATGTCGCGTGTCTTATTTTAGCCTATTTTTCTTCCCTTTTTGACAATTTCAGAGTCCAACAACTACCCAATTAGGGAGGATGCTACGCGCCCCCTGGGAAACTCAGAGCTTGCTCCGCTATAGATAT
>WFSH01000112.1 GCA_015486145.1 Mesoaciditogaceae bacterium | reverse complement strand
TTCTGAGGTGTTAAATTGATAATTGTACTTTCTCCAATGGCCGGGATCAACGATAAAACCTTCAGAAGTTTGTGCTTGTCAATGGGCGCAGATGTGGTTTACACCGAAATGATAAGCGTGAATGGTTTGGTTAACGGGAACAAGAAAAGTTTTGAAATGCTGCCATTGCCAAAAGAAAACGCGGTTATACAGCTTTTCGGGAACGAACCTGAATATTTTTCTCGTGCCGTTGATATCATAATGAAATATAACGCACGTTGGGTGGATTTGAATGCAGGATGTCCTGTGCCAAAAGTTGTGAAAAATGGATACGGAGCGGCTCTGATGAAAAGTCCATTGCTGGTAAGAAAATTGGTTGAAGTGATGGTTTCAAAAGGAATTCGTGTTTCCGTTAAGATGCGAGTTGGATGGAAAGAAGAACAAAATTTTATGGATGTTGCACGCGCCGCATCAGATGGGGGAGCATTTCTCGTCTCAATTCATGGACGTACCGTGGAACAGGGATACTCTGGAAATGCTGATTGGGAGCCAGCTCGAATATTGAAGAAGAATTTAAAAAAAATAAAGATCGGGGTGTCCGGGGACATTTTCACTCCAGATGATGCAATAAATGCGATGAATTATACAAATGCAGATATGCTTTTCATCGCTCGTGGAGCCATTGGAAATCCATGGATCTTTCGGCAAATAAAAGAAAAAATTTCTGGAGACACTCCAAAAGTTGTTACTTTTGGAGAACGTCGTGATGTTTTGAAACAACATTTGATGGGTACGATCAAAGAACATGGTGTTCATGGTATAATGTTTTTTAGGAAATTTCTCGCTGCGTACCTTAAGGGATTACCCGAGTCTCATGCCATTAAGGCAAGGACATTGCGAACGAGTGATTTGAGATTGCTGATGGGAATTGTGAATGCTTATTTTGATAAACTTATCTCATGCGAACAAGGAGGCGTTGAGCGTGGAAACACTCAAAGTTAGTTCGAAATCCAATCCTAATTCTGTTGCAGGTGCTATAGCTGGAGCACTTAGCAAAGAACCGATGGTTGAGCTTCAAGCAATTGGAGCAGGAGCAGTTAATCAAGCTGTGAAAGCAGTGGCTGTGGCGCGCCGCTTTTTAAAGGAAGGTGGTAAAGAGATTGGCATGATACCGGGGTTTGTTGACATCGAAATCGCGGGTGAAAAGAGAACCGGTATATCCATCAAAGTGTTCACAACGGAAGAAAACCAAGTTAGCGAATCCATTAAAAACGAAGAATGACAAAAGACTGATGAATGGGGGCCAGCGAGAAATAGAAGAAATAGTAAAATCCTGCGCCGAGGATGATCAACTTCGGCGCATTGTTTTTAGCCTTAACGAAATGAATGTCGTCCAGAGAAAGAATTTTTCCAAAAAGATGAACATTTATTTCTTGTCTAAAAAAGAGTTTGTAGATGTTCAGGCTTACAAGTTTTTCAAGTTGCTGCTCGAT
The DNA here is from genome assembly GCA_015486145.1 of Mesoaciditogaceae bacterium. Lineage (GTDB taxonomy): Bacteria > Thermotogota > Thermotogae > Mesoaciditogales > Mesoaciditogaceae > WFSH01. The sequence goes on along the minus strand of WFSH01000112.1, from coordinate 1,437 downwards.
GACGAGATTCGTTCTGTTGTTATTGATCGTTTGAAAGGAAGGTAAGAAAATGTGGAGTTATCTGCTCAATTGTTGCCTTCATTTAGAAGTTTTGCAAAAGCAGAAAAATGAAAAAGAAAATGAAGAGAAATTGTCAAAGGATAAGATCCCTCGCAATTTAAGTGTAGGTGGGCAGGCAGTCATAGAAGGCGTCATGATGAAGGGAATAAAAACTGTCGTTGCCGTCAGAAAACCTGATGGGACGATTGCGGTTTCAGACTACGGAACTATGGAACGGCCCAAGGGATGGAAGGGATGGCCAATTATAAGAGGCACTTTTGTACTTTACGATGCCTTGGTGACCGGAATAAAAGCGCTAAATTTTTCTGCGAACATCTCGGGTGATGAAGATACCAAATTGACGACAAAAGATATGGTGCTGTCTCTTTTGATCGCTTTTGCCGTCGCTGTTGGACTTTTTTCCATCTTGCCGGTTTTGGTAACTTCCCTGTTTAAACCTCTTAGACAAAATGGTGTACTTTTCGCACTTGTGGAAGGTATCATAAGAACCGTGATCTTTTTAATATACATTTGGGTTATAGCTTTTATACCGGATATAAAGCGAATTTTTCAGTATCACGGTGCAGAACATAAATCGGTTTACACGTACGAAGCGGGAGAAGATCTGACCGTGGAAAATGCAAGAAAGTACTCCACTTTGCATCCACGATGCGGCACAAGTTTTTTGATGATCACCATGGTGGCAGCTATCATTGTTTTCAGCATACTCGGAGCGTTTGGCCCAATGGGTATCTTGTGGAAGATCTTTTGGCGAATCGTGCTTATTCCCGTTGTGGCTGGACTTGCTTATGAATTTCAGCGTTTCACCGCCAAACATTTAGATAATCCCTTTTTAAAACCCCTGGCCATGCCTGGTTTATGGCTTCAAAAACTCACCACGAAAGAGCCGGACTCTTCCCAACTGGAGGTTGGATTGGCCGCTTTGAAGGCGTCTTTAAATCTTGAATACGAAAGTCATGATCAAGATGAAAGTGACGGGCAATAAACAAAGAGGGCTTATTTAAAAGCCCTCTTTGTTTTGTGACAAATTTCAAAATCAGGGGAAAATCCCACGAAGTTTTGTTGCCGTTGCCACTTTGTTTATGGCAACTATGTACAGAGCTGTTCTCATATCAGTGTTGAATTCTTCTCGAACCTTTACTCCATCTTTGAACGCGTTTTTCATCGCTCTATCAAGTGCTTTTCTAACGTCATCGAGATCCCAGAAATAAGAGTAGAGGCCTTGAACCCATTCAAAATAAGAGACCGTTACTCCACCGGCATTGGTTAAAATGTCAGGTACAACTTTAATATTCTTTGAACGGAGAATTGCATCAGCTTCTGGACTTGTTGGTCCATTTGCGGCTTCTATTATCAGTTTTGCTTTTATGTTGTTGG
>WFSH01000111.1 GCA_015486145.1 Mesoaciditogaceae bacterium | reverse complement strand
TCAAAATCAATTGACTGGAACGTGGAATACAGGCGATTACGCTATTTACTATTCAAAGAGCGGAAATAGTAGTGGTGATTATAAGGAAGTAACTCCTAATGCTACATCATGGCCTAGTGGCCAATCTTCAATAACTCTTGCCGTTGTATACAGTGGGACTATTTCAGGTACTGCTATTTATAACGTTTGGTCTCAAGCAACTACCGCAAATGTACCAAGTGGTGGTAAAGCAATAGTTACCACAACGATAGCCAAATACTGGTGATTCTGGTAATTCAATCCAAATCAAAAAAATCAACCCACCTATCACGGTGGGTTTTTTATTTTTAAAGGCCTCTTTTCAATCCGGTGCGAGAAAAGTGATGCGATGTCATTTCATGTATTTGCGGTTGAACTCCTTCATCGTTAACGGCGGGCTTAAGTAAAAGCCCTGGGCTGCGTCGCAACCGAGATCTTTTAGAAGTTCCAAATGTTTTGAAGTTTCAACGCCTTCCGCGACCGTTTGAAGTTTCAAATGTTTTCCAAGGGCGATTATGCTCTCCACTATGTGTTTATCTTTGGAATCAACCAGCATGTTTTTGATAAACGACATATCTATTTTCAATATGTCAATGGGTAAAATACTCAGATACTTCAAATTCGAGTAACCTGTGCCAAAATCGTCCAAAGAAAAACGAATTCCAAGAGAACTCAAGCTTTTTATCGTGTCTTTTGTCTCTTCATCCTCTCTCATTGCAATTCTTTCCACCAACTCGATGATCAGATGTTTGGATTCAACCTCGTATTTACGAATGGCATTTTCAACCGTTTTGACAAAATTTTCGTGTTGAAATTGTGAAGCCGCGATATTCATGCTGATGGGAATAGAAATTTTTTCTTTTTCCAAAGTGTGAATTTGCTTGCAAACCGTTTCAAGCATCCATTTGCCTATACGATTTATCAACGTCGTTTCTTCCGCCACCGGAATGAACTTATCTGGAAGGAGAATCCCACGCTTTGGATGGCGCCATCTTATGAGAGATTCTGCACAAACGATTTTATCGGTGGTCAGACTGAATATCGGTTGGTAATAAATTTCAAATTCTTCTCTTTTCAAAGCCATTTCCATTTCATTCTCCAAATTTATCTTGTTTTGCAGTTGCTCATCCACCGCTATATTGTAAAAAGCGTATGTACCCGATCCAGAGGCTTTTGCCTCATACATAGCCATGTCGGCTTTGTGGATCAACTCATCCACATTCGTTCCATCGTCGGGATAAAGGCTTATTCCGATACTCGTGGAGATGACCACCTTGTGCCTTCCAACCACAAACGGCCTCGATATGTTGCGTATGATCTTTTTGGCCACTTGTACAACACTTCTCACTTTGTGAATCGAACGCAGTAGTATTACGAATTCATCTCCGCCTACCCTGGCAATGGTGTCTGAATTTCTCAGGCTTATTCTCAACCTTTGGGCCACCAACTGAAGCAATGCGTCTCCAGCTCTATGACCAAATGAATCGTTTATCTGTTTGAACCCATCCAAATCCAAGAAAAGTACGGCCAGCTTTTCATTAGAACGTTTTGCAACTTTTAACGACTGAGCCAACCGATCGTTTAAAAGACTTCGATTGGGAAGTTTCGTTAACTCATCGTGGTAAGCCACAAACCTCAAGTGATTTATCGTGTCGTCCGCGTCGTTGTTCTGAAACAGAACGATCAAACCAGACTTTTTGCCGTACTCCTCTATGGGTATTAAAAATGTGGATGCGTAAAAAGTGCTTCCATCTCTGCGAAAAAATACTTGTTCTTCGTTGAATGTCGTTTTGATCGGTGTAATAAAGTTTTCTTCAAGCTGAAGAAAATCAAAAATTTCTTTGCCGAGAAACTCATCTTCAGTCCAACCAATAAGTTCTTTGGCAGAATCGTTAACGTACACACATTTTCCCTTTGCGTTAAAAATCATGGCACCAAACGGAAGACCGTTTACTAAAGATTGAAACAGTGCTTTTTCATCTTCACGTATCACGAGCACATTGAAAGTTCCCACTTTTGTCGAATGCACTTTTACGCTAAAAGTCGAACCATCCTTGCGTTGATGAACTTCGTACCCATCCTGCGCCGTTTTCACTCGAAGATCTTTGACGTTCAACTTCAAAAACTCATCACGCGAATAACCATATATTTCTCGTGCACGTTGGTTTGCCTGTTTTATTTTCCCGTTTTTTTCCACTACCAGTACGATTTCTTCAAACAAATCGATCATCTCCACATTCGAAAAGACACGCTGTTTTTTCAAAATCGAACTTCAGGCGTTTTAGAGAAATTTAAAACATTTCCTCGATTATTTTAGCACCTTTTTACACACTCACGGCTATTAATTTGTGGGGATATTGTATAATACATAAAGTATCTGAGTGCGAGTTGAACAAACTGTGGTTATTACGAGCAAGGAGTGTTTAAAT
>WFSH01000110.1 GCA_015486145.1 Mesoaciditogaceae bacterium | reverse complement strand
CTTTCGAAAACTATTTCTTTGCCTTTATCCCATTTTTTTAAGAAAAACGGACCCGATCCATTTTCGATGTAGCGAAGTGGATCCTTTGAAGGGTTGTGATATTTCCACCACGTGTTGGCAGTTCCGGGCCACGCACCGTGTGCTATCGCCCATTTTTTATCGATTATGGCACTTATGTTGGAAGTATGTGCCAAAATGGACAAAAACGGTGGGTACGGATGTGGAAGATTGACTATGACATCGTCTCCTTTTATCTCAAAAGCTTTGCTGACGAGTTTAAAGGTGTCGAGTAGCGCTTGCTTGTATTTGGCATTTTTTGGAGTCTTTGTGCCAGGTGTGAAAAGATCGCTGAATTTCTTTACCCCTGCGAGCTTTACCGCCCACTGCGTGATGCTATCCACATAAGAATCGTTAATCTTGGGAAATATGGGTTCTGCTAACATCCAAGAAGGTCCACCTGTCCGATCAAAAATTATAGATCTTTCAAGAGAGTACACAACGTCTTGCGGTGTGAGAATGTCACCGTTGTGGAATTGAACATTTTTTCGAATGTGAAAGATAAAAGTCTTTCCGTTGTTAAGGATGGTTCCGTCTTTCTCATTCGGAACATTTGTGGAGATCATTGGAATGAATTTTTTAGTGGAAGTACCGTCGTATTGAATCAAATTGTCGTAAAGTTGATAGATGGCTTCACCCGATCTGCTGGTATCATAAGCCAAAGCGGGATCGAGAGTGTAAACAGTTCCGATGGTTTCTTTGACTATCGTGTTGGCTCTGGTTTGCTTGATGATCTTTCTGTAAACGAACTGCCAAACCGGTCCCTCCACAACGTGGCCCTTGTTGTCACGTGCAACTATCCTCCACGAGTAAGCGTCGTCAAGTTTCAAGTTCTTCAGGGTGTAACTTTGACTCGTTAAGCCTGTTGCAATCAAAGTCAGAGGCTCTGAATTCGTTGAGAAATAAAGAGAATAAGTTACCCCCCAACTTTCAGGCACATTCACTTTCCACTTCAGTGTAACTGTGGATGTGGAAACGATGGTTCCGTTTGCAGGATAAGGATGTATCATCCCCACAAGTTGAGACACATTTTTCGGTGCATTCGAACAGCTCGAAAGTAGCAAGGCAACTATTGCCAAGCTCATGGCGAGAAAAATCAGTTCTTTCTTCTTCATTCACAATCCCCTCCTATCATTTTGAGACGTTGCTAACTCGAACGGCTTAATTATGAACAAAACCGTAAAAAGAAAAAAGACACTTTAGAATTTTATAACAATATGGAAACAATCGAATTATATCACCTAATTTCAAAATTATGCAATTCTGTGAATTGCTCTCACCTATCATTTGCAAATCACAAAATAACTGGATGGTATCGACCCTTTTATTTGGAGCCCCTCGAAATTGTGTGGGTACTATTTTTCGAATAACAACATGCTTTAGACATTTTAGTACCGTTTTACAAGCGGTGAGTGTAATTTTTTTGAAGCCTTGTCAAAACTGATTCGCTCTTTTATTTGGATTTTTTGACCTTAACGTCATCCTGAAAGTTCCGTAGGAATTATTCAGGACCTCCAAGCAACTAACAAGGTGAATCGAGATTCTGAATCAAGTTCAGAATGACACAAAACAAAAAAGAGAGCACGCTGCATACTAACGTCGTGTTAGATTCGCTTTCTCGGCACGTCCTGTGCCTTCCTTCGCAGCTATCGCTTTGATCGTGAAAGTGAAAAAGATATCCCCAATGGGGATTTCACTCTCATTTTTGTGAATCTCCAGATAGAGAACAAAAATTCACTTGTGAACAAAAACTCCTTAACTTATCATTAACTTCTCTTGCGTATAATTCTCTACGCAAAACAGTAAAAAACGGTGGTGGAGTTCACCGGAACGCTTTTTAAGCCAATAACTCCTACCCAAAATGGATAGGAGGTTTTTTTATGCTCGTTTTTTTAAGCATAGTTCAGTTGTTGTACGTCCTTTTATTGTCTCCGTTGATTTTTGGAATACTCGCCAAGATCGAAGAGAGAATAGAATCGAAAAATGGTCCAAGCATTTTCCAACCTTACTACGATCTTTACAAACTTCTGAGAAAGGAAATAGTCGTTCCAAATCATTCTTCCCCAATATTTCACGTCGCTCCCTATGTGAGTTTTGCTTTGTACAGTTCGCTCACGCTGGTTTTACCAATAATCACCGATTTTCCACTTCAGTTTGGCCCTATTGTGGATTTTATAGGTGGAGGTCTGATATTTGGCGCTGCCGCGGCGATCAAAAAACTGGCATCTTTGGACAGTCGAAGCAACTATTCACATTTAGGCCTTTCGAGGGCTGCAAGTTTGGGCGCGTTGTCGGAACCTATAACGGTTTTGATATTCATCATGTTTGGCGTGATGGCAAAATCAAACAACCCATACGTGATCAACAACGTGCTTCAAACGTCTTCATGGTGGTATTTATCTTTGACGCATTGGTTTGTCGCGGCGGCTTTTTTCATGGTGCTCATTGTGGAACTTGGGCGGCTTCCAATAGAACGTCATTCCACGGCGGAACTGGGAATGATAGATCAAGGCATGAGCATGGAATACTCTGGAGCTGATCTCGCGTTTGAAAAATGGGGAGGATACGTGAAAAAGTTTCTTCTCATGAGCGTGTTCTTAAACATTTACACGATACCGTTTTTCGTGCCCGTTAAAGTAAATCTGGGTTCGATTTTGGTGTACGGTGGTATTCACTTTTTAAAGCTTCTCGGTCTGATCGTGGGTGTTGCGTTTTTTGAAGAGAGCATCTCAAAATTCAGACTCTTTAAAAACTTCGATTATATTGCCTTTGCGTTCTCTTTGGCTTTTATGAGCTTTTTGGCATTTTACGTGACCGTGGGGAGGGTTTGAAATGAGCCAAGTATTTGCACTCGTGGGTTTTTTTGAAATAGTCCTGGTACTTTTCATGCAGTGGGAGATTTACACCCGGAAAATAATCACCACCTTTTCTGTGGCGTCGTACGTTGTGGCTGCTTTTTTGCTTTATCTCGGTGTTTCAAAAGATTTGCCGTACGTTGTGGCTTTGTCAATCATAACGGCCGTTGTTCGGGGCTTTTTTATACCGTGGTACATGAAACGTTGCATTGTGAGAGACCAATGGAGAGAAAGAGAGATAAAGCCCGTCATCAGCACGGCGATGTCGATAATCATCTCCCTGCTTATAGTGGTCTTTGCTTACATTCTTTATCGTGTCACTTTTTTCAACACTTTGCATCTAAGAGAAGGATCCATACCCATGGCGTTGTTACTTCAAGGTGCTTTTCTCATAATTTCAAGAAGGAATGCATTCATTCAGTTGATAGGATACATGACCATGGAAAATGCCCTGTTTTTGTTTGAGGGATACCTCTTTCCAGGGTTACCATTCATCATAGAAGCTGGTGTTGTACTTGATCTCATAGGGGTAATAGCGATCGCCGGCGTGGTGGTCAGAATGATGAAAGACTCGTCATCCGATGTTAACGATTTTGACGAGTTAAAGGGGTGAGAGATAATGAAGGCTTACGTGTACATGCTTCCAACGATCATCAGTCTAGCCGGGGCGTTGCTTTGCCTTGTGAGAAGGGTTTTCTTTGAGGAAGTTGTTTCGATCATCGCGTCGGTTTCAAGTGTTTTTGCGGCATTTACTTTGCTTTTCCTTCCAAATCATTTCGGCACATTTCTCTATGTGGATGGTTTTTCAAAGATCATGTTGCTGCTTGTCAGTGTTGTGTACGCAAGTACTGTGATTTTCTCCACAACGTACATGAAATACATAGAGAATCCCCTTTTTGAAAAAAGATTTTATTATCTTTTGATGAACCTCTTTGCCTTCAGCATGATGTTCACTGTATCGGTGAACAATTTTGGACTCATGTGGGTTGGCATTGAGGCCACAACGGTTACGAGTGCTCTTTTAGTTGCCACGGAAAACGATGAAAGTTCTATAGAGGCAACGTGGAGATACATAATTGTGGTTTCGGTTGGGTTGATAATATCGCTTCTCTCAAATATTTTCATTTACAGTGTATCCGGCACCTTGAATTTTGGCACCATGCTGAATCATGGCTTTCATGTCGACAGAATATTGATAATTGGAGCCATGATGGCGATTATAGGTTACGGGACAAAAGCCGGTATCTTTCCAATGCACACGTGGTTACCCGATGTGCATGGTAGAGCGCCCGCACCTGTTAGTGCCATATTTTCCGGAATTCTTTTGGCAGTTGCATTGTACGTTGTGGCCAGAGTTTTGGAAATCGTGAACGTACCAATGGTGAGAGAATTTGCCTTTTGGCTTGGCTTGTTAACGGTGCTTGTTGCGGCAATGTTGATGGTTGTTCAAAAGCATTACAAGCGTCTTTTTGCCTATTCAACCATGGAAAATATGGGAATGGTTTTGATTGGACTCTCAATTGGAAAATACGCATTTGTCGGAGCTGTGGTGCTTGTCATATCGCATGCGTTTGCCAAATCATCGGTGTTTTATCTCAGTGGAAATATTTTGTCAAGATACAAGAGCAAAAAAATAAGCGATGTGAAAGCTGTGAGTAAGCGTATGCCATTCACCGGATATAACTTAATGTTTTCTGCATTGGCAGTTACCGGGACACCTCCTTTTGGTACGTTTGTCGGGGAACTTTTGATAATCTACGGTGTTTTGAAATATTTTCCGACTTTTTACGCGTTTTTGATCGTTTCATTCCTGTTCTTGGCTTTTGTGAGTGTCAATTACAAAGTGGGGACCATGGTTTTTTCTGAATCGGATGATGTGAAAGTCAAAGAGAGGAAAAGGGTTGGAACGATCGTTCCAATGGTGAACACCATCCTGGCATTTTTGGTGATCTTTTTCATACCGCAGATACAGGAATTGCTTTCCAAGGGGATGATAAGATGAAAAAGTTGTTGGGCGTATATCACACAAATTCAGATTCAGAAGAATCTTTAATGATTCAAGAAGATGGAAAGATCCACATTGAATTTGGGAATTCAAAACTGTTCAAGAATTCCACGTTGATCCATGAAAGAGATAAAGTGATAAGAGATCCACTTGGAGACGATAACGACGTAACAGGAGAAGGTGTCTTTGATTTTAGATATGGTCCTGTAACAGCTGGAGTGGGTAAAGCTGGAGTGTATCATCTATTTACCTATGGTGAGAGGATACTTCGGGTGAAGATCGATCCATCTTACAATCGTCGAGAGGTCGATAAGAGAATGGAAGGCAAATCGATCGAGGAAAGCTTGAATTTGGCACAAAATATCTGCGGCAATTTTTGCGTTTCCCACAGTTTGGCATTTTCGAGAGCTGTTGAAGAAGCACTTGAGATAGAAGTTTCAAACCATGTGAAAATTTTAAGAGCCGTGGCGTTGGAACTCGAAAGAATGTACAACCACATGTACGTGATATCACGTCTTGCAGCGGCGGCAGCTCAACTCGTTTTGACTTCCCATTTGCAAGGCCTTTTTGAAGATCTGCTCGTTGTGAATGAAAAATTCTCTGGCTCAAGATTTTTGAGAAACTTCATCGACATTTCCGGTGTGAAATTCATCCCAACAATTGATGTTTTGAAGGATGTATCTGAGAATGTTCAAAAAATATCGACGAATTTTTCAAAGCTTTTCGAGCAATCTCTCGCAAGTCGAAATTACATAGATAGATTGCACTCCACAGCCGTGCTTGATGCGAAAAGCGCACAGGAAATAGGCCTTACAGGTCCGAGTTTAAGGGCCTGCAACGTTTTGGAAGACTTGAGAAAGGGAGAAGAAGTATATTCCTCTCTCAGGATCGTAACAGACGAAGAGGGGGACTCTCTCTCAAGAATGGAAGTTAGGGCTCACGAAATCATCGAAAGTGCAAAATTCATAGTGGAAAGTGTGCAGAAACTTGAGATCGAAGATCGAAACGTCAATGAGTTTTTGCCATCAAATGATGGAAGGGGAGAGGGCCTTGGGGCTTGCGAATCACCCAGTGGCAGTGTTGTTTATCACGTTGACATAGAAGGTGGAAAAGTAAAGAAATTGTACGTTTCCACTCCATCTCTCTTTGGATTTGCGGCCATAACTCATTCAATGTGTGAAAATAATATATTCACGGATTTTCCTTTTGCGGTTGAATCGTACGGTGTGAATTTTGCGGACGCCGCAAGGTAAGGAGGCACAAACTTATGAAATGGTGGCCAATTGTTGGAATAACGAAGAAGTTGACAAAAAACGAGACTTATGACTCGAAAATAGCGGTTGAACCGTTGAAACTTTTCAAGAAATCTTTTCATCTGTACATGATCGATGTGGGGAACTCGAACCAATTAAACTTTGAATTTTACGCGCTTCACACCCCACGCTACAACATTCACAGGTTTGGCATATATTTTGCAGCCTCTCCAAGACATGCCGATCTTCTCGTGGTGCTCGGAAATCCAACTCCCCAAATGGTGAAACCCTTAAAAGAGACCATAAGACAGATGCCAGAACCTTTTGGGATTCTTCTTATAAATGGATGTGATGAAACCGGGGTCGATCTCGAAAATCTCAAACTCCCGAATGTCGTGGCAACTATGCGTGGATGCCCAACAGCGTCGGAAATACTCGCCGTTCTGTTAAAAATATCTGGAAGGACTGATTGAAGTGAACTTCATGTACTTTACGTTTTTGTTCTTTGTGTTTGGGGCACTTATCACATTTTGGAAAAAAACGAGTTATCTCATGGCAACGTTCGCATCTGTCTTCGCGTTCATCACATCAATTGTGGGATTGAATGCACCTTTCTCGTCGGGAATGTACAAGATTTTTGACGGGTTCGAATTGAGCGTGGGAATAGATCACACTAGTTCCATTTTTCTGCTGATAGCATCCATATCCTGGTTTGCCATCGCTTTGTACTCGATAGATTACGGCGTGAATTATTCCAAAAAAATGCCCATTTTTCTGAACGCCGCTTTTTTTGGAATGTTTATGGTTTTAACGGCCAAAGATGCGATAACTTTCATGATTGGTTGGGAAATAGCCACAATTTTTTCCTATTTATTGATAATGGAGCACAAACATTCTTTCAAAGAAGCGTTCGAATTTCTCGCATTTGGTGAGGTCTCGACGATTTCACTGATTATAGCTTTTGCTTCACTTTACTTTAAAAACCATTCACTCTCATTTGTTGGAACACACGGAACATGGCTTTTTTTGCTCATGGCTACAATAGCGTTTATGACCAAGATGGGTATTTTTCCTTTACACACTTGGCTCATAGGCGCCCATTCAAGAGCACCGTCAAACGTTTCCGCATTTTTAAGTGCTCCCTTAACGTTGATGGGAGTTTACGGGTTGGTAAGGGCTCTATCCATATCTGGCCAGCCTGAATGGTGGGGGATAATGGCGATGATCTTCGGAGGCATTTCTGCATTTTGGGGTGCTTTACAAGCGGTGGCCGCAAAAGGTTTAAAGATATTACCCGCTTACTCTACGATCGAAAACGACGGAACGATTTTGGCAACATTGGGATTGTCCATCACAGCTTTTGCTTTTCAAATTAACGTGTTGGGAGAATTTGCAATGTTAACCACTTTGATCGTGACGTTTTCTCATGTGATCACCAAAACGCTTCTATTTTTAGCTGTTGGGCATGCGAAGGAGGCTTTAAACGAAGAAAGCATTGATGACGTGCGCGGCGTGTGGAAAGCCGTTGGTAAAATTCCAGCCTTTTCCATGGTAATATCCGCACTCTCCTTTTCCGTTTTTCCTCCCCTTATTGGATATGTCGCCGAATGGATGACACTTGAGACGTTATTTCAGTCGTATAAAATACCGTCCATGACGGCGAGGATTACGGCAGCTTTCATTGGTATTCTGTTAGCTCTTGCCATGGGAATGGCGGCATTTTCGATGATAAAGCTTGCCGGGTATACGGCCCTTGGCTACGATCACGAAAAACGTGCAAAAAAAATACCGCATTTCAACATGAATTTGGCGGAGATCATTTTGATTTCCGTGATCGCAGGGGCAGGTTTTTTATCTCCCTTGGTTGTTAAATTGTTTGGATATAAAAAATTTCTTTTTGGGCTTCTTGGTGTTCCAAAACCATTTTTGATAGTCTCATCTCACCCAATATTTGGAGTGGTTTCACCAACTTTCTTGGCAATAGTAGCTTGCGTGCTTGGAATATTTCCGGCGATATTCTATCTCCTAAAAAAGAAGCGAGTGAGACGGGTAGACGCTTGGAACGGTGCCATAGCGTTGAAAGAAGGAGAATATTTCAGTGCGCCTGCTTATTCATTCACGCTTGAGTACATTCTTAGAAAAGTTTATGCCACGAAGGAGATAAAAAGCGGAAACAAAAGATACGTAAGCGTGAAAGACGTCATTTATGACATGTATTATGGGTTGAACAGAGCAGTTAAGTCCATCTCAAATGTGCTCTCGGCGACTCTGATGAATGGTCATATCTATTCGTATGTGCTGTACACGATGATCGTGTTTATCTTTATTTTTTTCATATCCAGATGATGTGAAAGATGGTTCTGGCACGAGATTGCGTGTGAAACATTTTTCGAATAATGACATGCTTTGGCATTTTAGTATCGCTTTACAAACAGTTCAATTTCTTTGAAATCCCGCCAGAACCCATGCAACGATATAGAAACTTTTACCATGATATCATCCTGAACCACTCAATTCTCATTCCGGCCACCGAGCCGGAATCTTGTTTTGAAGGGATCCAAATTTTTCATTGTTAAAGGCTACGACGTTTAAACGGGATTCTTCCATTCATTGAAAAATGAGAAATCTTTCAGAGAAATTCTTCTTGAAACTTTCTTCGAATACGATTCATCTGGTGTTAAAATCCTTGGATAGTCAGGATATCCGAGGGGAGTAAGCGCCACAACCCTTAATTCATCAGGTATGGAGAGTATCGATTTTACCCGTACCTCGTTGAAAGCCCCGATCCAACAAGTACCCAGACCAAGTGACGAGGCGGCAAGCATTAGGTTTTCCATTGAAGCCCCAAAGTCTACCAAGTAGTATGGAATCCCTTCACGTACACCGCTCTTCGATGGGTCGGCAACTCCAACTATCACGCAAGGAGCACTTTTTAGCCAAGCATTCCCCATTGTAACTGTTTCCACACTTGTTATCTGTTTTAGGACTCGTGGTTCGTTTACGACCACATATCTGACAGGCTGGTCATTTTCCCATGATGGAGCAATTCTCGCCGCATCAAGAATTGTTAAGATCTTGTCAATAGGCACTTCTGTTGGTTTGTACCTCCTGACGCTGTTTCTTAACTTAATATCATCCGGTATTTCCTCGTACATGCTTGTCACTCCTCTCTGCTACTGTATATAATTCTACTGGCATCAAATATGGCTATTAAGGCAATTCTAACATCTGCCCTTGCTATTACCGGTGCATCGTTTATTCCATCACCAACGAATGCAACCTTATTCTTACTCTCATCCATTATCTTTTCCAATATTTTCAATTTTTCATCGGGTAACAGCTCAGCGTGATAAGAGTTATTTCCAATTCTTTTGTAACGTTCAAAATGGTTATATATCCTGCATAGACGTTATTCAAAGCAACATGCACGACAGCAATTTGCACAATCCAAGTTTTCCAGTCTATACTTCTTCACGACTTTCACCGTTATTTACCTCTTCCACATGACTGAGAGACTGATTTATCAGTGTTTTCACGTGATCGTCATCCAGCGAATAAAAAATCTGTTTTCCTTCTCTACGATATTTGACAATTCTCATATTCTTTAAAATTCTCAGTTGATGTGATACTGCAGACTTTGTAACACTCAAGAGTTCTACAAGATCGCATCCACACAATTCTTCTTGAGAAAGTGCAAGCAACATCTTAAGCCTTGTTGGATCTGAAAGTGCTTTAAACGTTTCTGAAAGCATTTGAACCACTTTTTCCGATTTCATGTTTTTTTTAACAGCAGATATTTTGTCGAAATGTATAATGTTGACGTTACACGTGTTTTTGAACTCTTTCATTCAATTCACCTCTATTATTTATGAAAACAATTGAACAATCGTTTGTATTATATCATTTTTATTCTCCAACTGTCAAACAAAGATTCTCTTAGTTCTCTTGTTTTTGCGCGGGTAAAAGAGCGAAAAAGAATGTGATATTTCTGTAAAAACCAAAGAAAACGAGAGTAATTAGCAGGTATTTTAAGATTTTTTGTCTTAAATAAACGTAGTTAAACATAATAAGAATTAAAAGCATAAAATGCCTCTTTTTTGACGTTGACTTTTTCTTCATGACCATATATAATCAGTTTTAGTCATAAAAATATGTTTTTTGTGATTATAAACGTTCCAAAAATTTCTCTCTGAGTTGGGAGATGTTTTGAAATGAGGAAGCCAACAGCAATTTTGATGGGCGCTGGAAGTCGGGGAAGTGATACATACGGAGCCTATGCACTGAGAAGTGCTAAACTTGATATTGTAGCTTTGGCAGAGCCTGATGAAGTAAAAAGAAACCGGCTTGCTGAACAACTAAAAATAGACGAAAAGATGAGATTCAAAGATTGGAAAGAACTTTTAGCCGTTGGAAAAATTGCAGATGGAGCGATCATAGCCACCATGGACGACCTGCACGTTGAACCATCTATCGAAGCAATGAAACTTGGTTACGATGTCTTGTTAGAAAAACCCATGGATAGAACCCTTGAAGGTGCGGTAAAAATTGTACATGCTTCTGAAAAATATGACAAACGTGTCATGGTAGCTCACGTGTTACGTTATACACCGTTTTTTAGAAAAATCCGCGAAATTATTCAATCGGGTGTGATTGGTGATCTTATAGGGATAGAGCATAAAGAAAATGTGGGCTATTGGCATATGGCACACAGCTTTGTAAGGGGCAACTGGCGAAAAACTGACGAAACGGCTCCTATGATTTTGACTAAATCTTGCCACGATATGGACATACTCTATTGGCTCGTTGGGAAAAAATGTTCATATCTTTCTTCGTTTGGAACCTTGACCCATTTTAGAAAAGAAAATATGCCTTCGGGTGCCGCTGAAAGATGTTTGGATTGCAAAGTTGAAAAAGACTGTCCTTATTCCGCATTAAAAATATATCTCAACGATAAAACTGGATGGCCTCAAAACGTCATTTCAACCGATCTTTCACGTGAAGGAAGGTTAAAAGCTCTTAGAGAAGGTCCATATGGTAGGTGTGTTTATGCCTGTGATAATGATGTGGTAGATCATCAAGTGGTTTCTATGATGTTTGAAGACGGCATAACCGTGAATTTCACAATGCAAGCGTTCACTTCTGAAATAGATAGAAGAATAAGAGTTTTTGGAACGAGAGGAGAAATACAAGGGCATTTTGGGAAAAATGAAATAAAAGTAGTCCTTTTTGGAAGAGAGATAGAAAATATAAAATCAGAGTATGTTAATGACAATTTTGGACATGGAGGAGGAGATTATTATCTGTTAGATGATTTTGTCCAGATGCTTTCTGATCCCAACTATAGAGATGTTTCCACCTCGGCTGCAGATTCACTTGAAAGCCATTTAATGGCATGGGCGGCGGAGGATTCTCGGTTGAATAATAAAACTGTAGATATGAATGCGTATAGGAAGAATTTTTTGTGATAACTATTCCGGTTTTTCCGGGAAAATTCAGTAAGGAGGGGATTAAAGTATGAAGAAAGTGTGGTTAGTAGTGGTACTGGTTTTGGCGTTTGGCGTTATGGCTCTTGCCACCCAAACACTGACGGTTCTGATGCCAATTGGTGGAGGATACACCATTCAAAGCCAGGAGGTCATAGCGAAATCTTTCGAACAATCACATCCAGGTGTAAAGGTCAATATGGAATTTGTTGGTTGGGCTAATCTGTGGAACAAGATCATAACATCATTTGGAGCCAATGCCGCACCAGATGTCATGTACATAGCCTCAAGGTGGATACCGGCGCTTGCAAGCATGGGAGCATTAGCACCACTTGATAACTATATAACGGTTCAAAAGGAGCATATGTATTATCCGTCGGTGTGGAGCAATTTGATCTATAAGGGTCATTATTACGGTGTCCCAAGGGCTATGTCAACAAAGGTTTTCATTTATAACAAGAAGCTCTTTAAAGAAGCCGGAATAACAAAGGTTCCGACGAATTGGAAAGAGCTCTTGGAAGATGCCAAAAAGATTTACAATCCCAAGAAGGGAATCTATGGAATTCTCATGGCTGGTAAAAAGTTTGTCTCCACGGTGACACAATTTGAGCAGTACTTATGCGCAAATGGTGGAGAAATCGTTAACCCCAAAACTGGAAAGGTAGAAATTGATTCTCCACAAGCTGTGGCGGCTTTAAAATTTTACAAAGAGCTTTCCAAATACGCTCAACCGGGAGTTATCAATTGGACGAGAGAAGATCTTATCAAACTTTTTGAAGCTGGCAAGGGAGGAATGTACATAGATCATGTTCACAACGCAATAAAAGCTATGAAAGCCGGAATAAAGATTGGATTCTTCCCGATCCCTGGAGGTCCTGATTCAAATGCCCCGTATTCAACGGTCGTAGTCGTTGATTGTATGGCAATGTCTTCACAAGCTAAAAATAAAACGTTGGCGTGGGAATTTATGAATTACATGTCCACACTTAAAGAACAAACAAGATGGGATACGCTTCAAGGGTTCGTGCCTCCAATGATAAAAGAGGCTCAAGAGCCTGAATTTCAAAAATGGTATTGGAAACCGTACATTCAAGCTTTGAAATATGGCCATCCTCAAGCAGCAGGTATAAAAGATTGGGTCAGCACTGCCAACGCAATACTTAATGCAATACAAAGTGTTTTGCTCAATCAGGCAACGCCTCAAGCGGCCCTTAAAAAGGCTGCCAAAACAATAGCCATACTTCAAAATCAATAATAAGAACAAATTAAAAACGATTCTTTATGGTAAAGAGTGGGGAACTTTCCCCACTCTTTAAGGAGGATGTGAATGTGAAAGCAAAAAAGAGTACACCTTATATTTTTCTTTTGCCATTATTAATAGCGTTTGGATTGTTCTTATTTTATCCACTTGCCAAGGTGGTTATGGATTCCTTTTATAAATTCAGTTTTCTTAATCCTTCTCATAAAATCTGGGTTGGCGGGTTTAACTACAAGTGGTTGTTCACATTCAAACTTTACAGTCCAGTTTATTCTTACTTTGTAGGAGCTCTGTTAAAAACCCTGATATGGGTGGGAGGATCTGTAGGTATAAAAGTTTTCTTGGGACTGGGAGGAGCTTTGCTATTGAACAGTGAGTTTTTAAATGGCAAAAGATTTTACCGTACGTTGTTGATAATTCCTTGGTCTATTCCATGGGCTATGTCAGCCATGATATGGTATTGGACGCTAAACGGACAATTTGGAATTGTAAACTCCCTTCTCCTTCATTTGCATTTAATAAATGAGCCAGTTTCTTTTTTGGCTTACCCTACAAGTGCATTTATTTCAACCTTTGTCGTTGACGCGTGGATCGGATTACCTTTTATGGTTATCATGTTATTGTCAGGGCTTCAGACAATACCTCACCATCTTTATGAAGCGGCTACGATAGACGGTGCTGGTGATTTTGTGAAATTCACAAAAATCACTCTTCCAATGATAAAGCCGGTTCTACTAACCGTGAGTCTACTTTCGGTGGTCTGGACGTTTAATTCTTTTGCGCCTATTTGGATTCTCACAAGAGGTGGACCTGTAACCTCCACTACCACACTTCCTATAGCTATTTACAACACTTCCTTCAGATATTTGATGTTTGGTGGTGTGGGTAAGGCATCTGCCATGACTATATTTCAAGTGTTGCTGGTAACGTCGTTATCTTTGTTCTATATAAGAACCTTGAAGGGAGGAGAATCATGAGAAAAAGCACTGAAAAGAAGGTAAAAGGGGTAATTTATCAAATTCTTGCAATTGCTTTTGCCACGTTCATGCTTATTCCAATTTATCAAGCAATAATAACTGCTCTTACACCCCCAAATGCTGGATGGATTTCGCCTGCCCCATTGTTCCCACAAAATACCAGTTTTCAAAACTTTTTGAATACTTTTTGGCTTGTTCCCCGTTTGCCAATTTATCTGTTAAACAGTTTTATATATGGAATAGGAGTAAGCGCTTTTTCTTTGTTAATAGCAATTCCAGCTGGATATAGCTTAGCACGTTTTAGGTATAGATTAAGAAGTCCTATGATGGTATTTGTTATATATGCGAATATGTTTGCTCCCATAATGCTCCTCGTTCCTTTGTACGTCATAATGAAAACCTTTGGTCTAATTAACACTTATATCTCCATGATCTTTGCCGGATCTGTTTTTACCATTCCACTTTCAACATGGTTGAGTGTCTCGTATATGCAAACTATTCCTGTTGAAATTGAAGAAGCTGCGTTGATGGATGGATGTACACCGTATTCGGTTATATATCGTATCATTATACCTTTGATGAAGCCCGCTTTAGTTGCTATTTTTATATACGCTTTTATAACTGGATGGAGTCAACAGTTTACCTTGGCATTAGTTTTGATTTCAGACAATAAGATGATGCCAATTACCCAGGGGCTGTACCAATTTTTTAGCCGTAGTTCTGTGAGTTGGGGACCACTGATGGCTGCAATTTTGATATCAACGTTGATACCAGTTACGCTTTTCTTGCTAGTTGAAAAATACATAGTTCAAGGTTTAACTTCTGGAAGCATAAAATGAAAGGAGGATTTTTTTATGATAACGTTTGATGAAATAAAAGAGCAGCCCAAAGAGTTTGAGAGAGTTTCAGAAAAATATGCCACGTTGTCAAAGGAGGTCGTTGATTTTCTGAGAAAAGCAGATCCATCTGAAATAGATTTTGTTGGATGTGGCACTTCGTACAGCCTTGCCATGGGTTTATCGTTTCAAGTTAATCGTTTGAGCGACGGAAGAATTTCCTCACATTATTTTAGTGGGTCAGAGGTGGCTTTGGGACTTAGAAAACTTGGTGAGGATGCCGTGATCGTTGGACTATCGAGATCAGGCGAATCTACTGAAACAATCCAGGCGTTAGAACGCGCAAAAAATGATTACGGTTTGAAAACTGTTGGCATTACCTGTGAACCGGGAAGTAAGCTAACAAAAGTAGCTGATGTGTCTTCCGTCTTGGATTTCATAAATGAAAAATCAGTGGTCATGACGAAGTCGTTTACTTCTATGGCTTTTCTGTTTTCAGCGGTAATCAGGGATATTTTCAAGCCAAACGTACTCGAGAGTTATTTGAGAAATATTCCAAAGATTGGAAATTCGGTTCTGGAGAATTCTGAGCGATTGTTCAAAGAGGTTGATTTCAGCAAATACGATCACTTTGCCTTTTTGGGATACGACGAATACCTTGCTTCCGCGATGGAAGGAGTTATAAAAGTAACCGAAACCTCCCTTTCAGATGTGAATGCATTTCAGACGTTAGAATATCGTCATGGGCCAAAATCGAAAGTGGGGGAGAAGAGCTTGATTTGCATTCTTGCAAGTGATTTAGTGCATTCAGAAGAGGAAAAGATGGCACAAGAGATCAAAAGTCTTGGAGGAACAGTTGTCAACGTGTCGTCGAAAAAAATGAACGTTTCTCATAACTTATTTACTCCATATAATGTCGGCGATTTTGGTGACTGGTTTCTCAGAGTTATCCCGGCACAGATCATAGGAATTGAAGTGGCCAAAGTTAAAGGGTTGAATCCAGATAGCCCTAAGAATCTCACGAGAGTGGTGAAACTCTAAAGATGAGATATTTTCTCGGTGTGGATGGGGGAGGGAGTAAAACCCTTGCCATTTTAGTAGATGAAACGGGGAAAAAGATCGGTATAGGGACTTCTGGCTCCATTGACATACTCAATGAAACTGAGCAGAAATTTAAGGATCACCTCTTTCAAGCTGTAAACATGGCTTTGAAAGCCGGCAAGTTAAATTTGGATGATGTAGATATGTCGTGTTTTGGTGTTCCGATTGTTGGTGATGTGTATGGAATCGAGAAAAAGATAAAGCCTTTGATCGAGAAATTGAGAATAGGACGTTACGTACTTGTCAACGATGTGAGAGTGGCGTTAGAAGGAGCATTACCCGAAAACCCAGGAGCGGTTTTGTTGGCAGGAACAGGTTCCATGGTTATGGCAAAAGACAAAAACGGAAACATCTTTAGAGTAGATGGTTGGGGAGAGCATGTTGGGGATCTTGGGAGTGGTTACCACATAGGACAAATGGTGCTTAGAGAGGCATTTAAAGAATATGATGGTCGTTCAGAATATACACCTCTTTTGGATATGGTAAAAGAATTTGTAAGTGTTTCAGATCTCAGAGAGATACTTGTTAGGTGTAAAGGTGAAAATGTCAGATCGTACATTGCGGGCTTTTCACGTGTTGCTTGCCAGGCAACTCAAATGAATATCAAAAAAGCCCGAGAAATACTTGACAATGCCGTTGACGAACTTCTCAGAAGTGTCAACGCGATCGTGAAGAGATTTAATACCCAAACACCGATATTTCTTTCCACAGCAGGAGGCCTGTTCAATTGCGACTATATCAGAGAGAATTTTGAGAATTCTGTTGTCAAAAATTCAAACGTTAAGCTTGTCAAACGAAAATTTGAGCCTCATATGGGAGCCGTGATAATGGCCGCAAAAGAGGTTCTAAAAGAGCGTGAGATGGAAAATTTTTACGCTGGACTAAAGTTGGGAGGTTAGGAATAGATATGAACATAGGTGTGGGAAAATTTAGAGGTTTGATGAGGATTACCAACGATCTGGGTCAATTTCAAATGTTGGCGTTGGATCAAAGAAACTCTCTAAAAAAGATGATAGCCGAGCAAAAAAATTTTGCAGATGAATCAGATCTTGTGAAAATTAAAAGAGCTATTTTGAAGAATTTATCTGATAAAGTGACGGCTGTTCTCGTGGATGGAGAATACGGATTCCCCGAGAATTTGAAGTACGTTTTTCATCGGACGGGAATTATTCTTTCTGCTGAAAAGAGTGGTTATGTCGTTGATGAAAGGAACCCAAAAGACCGTTTGAGCAAACTGTACAAAGAAGATGTTGGCAAATTTGCAAAAAAGAACGGCATGGACGCCATTAAGCTCCTTATTTATTGGTCTGAAAATGCCTCGGAGGAGACAAAAAATCATCAAACGAAAATGGTGGAGGAACTTGGTCAAGTTTGTGTTGATCAAGATATTCTCTACATATTGGAAATATTGACGTACAACGTGGAAAAGGGTGAGAAGCCAAAGGCGATTTTAAATGCCATGAAAACCTTTAGTGACGAGAAGTATAGAGTGGATTTGTTTAAAGTTGAAGCAATTGCAAGAGTACCAGATTTTGATATGTCAAAAGACGATATTTACGAATTTTCAAATGGAAAACCTTGGGTACTCCTCAGTGGAGGAATGGATATAGAGAGTTTTAAAGATATTATGAGATGGAACTGTCAACTTGGAGCATCGGGTTTTTTGGCTGGTCGTGTGATATGGAAGGGAGCGCCATCATATGTGAATAGCGCAGAACTGATGGACTTACATTTAACTAGTACGGCTTTGTATAACCTCGAAGTGCTAAAGTCAAACGCTGCTGAAGCCACTCCTTTCTTTAAAACCCCATACTTTAACGGGTTAGAGAACATAAAACTTACCGAATGATAAAAAAAGGAGAAGGTCAAAGCCCTTCTCCTTTTTCACTGTGAATTATCTATCTCTCTACTTTGAAAGAGAGTAGAAATCCACACCTGGTCTCATGGGGTTAAAGTACCATCCTTTGACCCAAGTGCGCTGCACGTGAATTCCGTAAGGTTGATCAAGCCACAAAAACAGGGCATTTTTATAAGCAAGGACGTTAAGCTTTTCGTAAATTGCAGCACGTTTTTTCGGATTAATTGTTTTCATCGATGCGTTGATGAGAGGATCCATGTGCGTTTTAGCCCATTTCACATAATTCTTCCCAAGCAAGGATCCCTCTGCCCCTGTGGAAGCGTAGAAAGGCTGCACGAAATCGTATGGATCTGGATAATCAGCAAACCAACCGTAAGTGGACATTGGTAGTTTACCTGTGAGACGATCGTCCAAGAAAGTTGCCCAGAGTTCGGTTACAACACTTATGCGGAATTTGGGATTAATTTTTCTCGCAAAAATCTTGATCATTTCACAAGCGGTTCGTCTCAATGGGTTTCCGGCATTAGAGACAATTGTGAACTTAAATCCCTTTTTCCAAAGCTCGCCGTTGTACGCTTTTTTGAAATAGTACTCCGCTTTTGCAAGGTCTTGATGATATGCAGGTGGAACTTTGGGGTTGTAACCAAGTAATCCTTTAGGTATTACTCCATTTGGGGTTATTCCGTGTCCAAGCAAAACTTGATTTATAAATGCTTTGTAGGGGAATAGATATTCGAATGCTTTTCTGACATCGAGATTGGAGAAAAAATCTGGCGGGATTCCATTACCATCAAGCTTACCTGAGCCAATAAATGGATTTCCATTGGAATTGATGTTCCAATTGAACAGTATATTGACAATGTATAAAATTGGAAATCCCTTACCGGGAGTTACGTAGATCCCTTTAATTCCCTTAATTTGCTTGAGGTATGTTACTGGAACATAGATCATGTCGGCATTGCCACGAATGAGGTCGAGTTTTCTCGTTGTGAATTCGTTTATCCTTTTTACAATTCCATATTCGATCTTTGCAGGACCAGCCCAATATTTATCAAATCTTTTGAATATGATCTCCCTACCCTTGATCCATTTCTCAAGTACAAAAGGTCCTGTACCGTTCGTAATGGAGAAAAGAGGATCATTCTCGCGTGTTGGATTGTGGTATTTCCACCATGTGTTGGCAGTACCAGGCCACGCACCATGAGCTATTGCCCATTTTTTGTCTATAACAGAACTCCAATTTGCACCGTGTGCAAGAAGAGATAACATTGGTGGATAAGGATGCGGAAGATGAATTATAACATCGTCGCCTTTTATCTCAAATACTTTGCTGACGAGTTTGAACGTGTTGATCAATGCTTGCCTGTATTTATCGTTCTTGGGAGTCCTTGTTCCCTTCACAAAAATGTCACTGTAGGATTTCACACCAGCAAGCTTTGCAGCCCATTGCTCAATGCTATCAACATAAGCTCCGTTGATCATCGGAAGCATTGGCTCGGCGAGCATCCATGAGGGGCCACCGGCACGGTCAAAAATTATGCTTCTTTCAAGTGAATAAACGACGTCTTCTGGTGTGAGAATATCACCGTTGTGAAAATAAACGCCTTGCCGAATGTGAAAGACATATGTTTTTCCATTGTCGAGAATCGTTCCGTCTTTTACACTTGGAACATTTGTTGAAAGCATGGGAAGGAATTTTGTAACAGATGTGCCGTCATACTGAATTAGATTTCCATAGACTTGCCATATGGCTTGATCAGAGGCATTATCATAGCTCCATGCAGGATCAAGTGTGGAAATGGTTCCTATGGTCTCTACGGTTATCGTGTTGGGGTGTGGCACCGATTGCGCCATACCTACAAATGCTCCCACAAGAAGCACCGCCATAAGAAAAGTTAAAACCTTCCTCATCAAGCATTACCTCCCTTAAAAGTATTGTCCATCCTCTTACAGTATGTAAGAGATTTATTTAAAGCGTCCCCTATTTAACAATCAGCATGCTATAATTTTAAAAACTGTTGGGTTGAAAAGCTTTCATAATCTCTTTTTCTTCCGATCTAAGTATAATTCGTTCTACTTGATTGTCAAGTTTTTTCTGTGGCCGCAAAATACCGTAAATGGGGACTTTTAGAAGGAAAGTTTGTAAATTATTAAGTGCGATTCCTTTATAACATTACCAAAATAATTGGTTCTCTTCATTTTTTTGTGGGTAAAACATGACAATTCTCTATTCCGTCCTTGAATTTGATCAAAGTCATTCAAAAACACCTTGTTGTCAAATAAAAGAACAAAAACCCTTGAAGCCTTCGTCAAAACATATGAAGACGCCATACAAGATGTGAAAGAACAGAGTTGAGAGGCACAGGATGTGCCGAGAAAGCGAATCTAACAGGATGTTAGTATGCAGCGTGCTCTGTTTTTTTGTCATTCTGAACTTGATTCAGAATCTCGATCCACCTTGTTAGTTGCTTGGAGATCCTGAATAGTTCCTTCGGAACTTTCAG
>WFSH01000109.1 GCA_015486145.1 Mesoaciditogaceae bacterium | reverse complement strand
TTTTTGTGTCATTCTGAACTTGATTCAGAATCTCGATCCACCTTGTTAGTTGCTTGGAGGTCCTGAATAGTTCCTACGGAACTTTCAGGATGACGGTGTGGTCAAAGACTCCAAAAAACGTCTGAATCAGTTTTGACAAGGCTTCAAAAAGATTACATTCACCGCTTGTAAAGCGGTACTAAAATGTCAAAACATGCTATTATTCAAAATATGTTACCCACACAATCTCGAAGAGAAAAAAGAATCTTATTTTACTTCTCAAGAATGTTATAATTTAATCGATATTTGAGAAAGGATGATCTTTTTTGAACTTACTCACATTAGACACTTCTTCAATCTGGCTCAAAGTGGCATTGGAAGTTGATGGAGGAGAAATGCGTTCCACGGTCACAAAATCAAAGAATCGTCACTCTGATTTTTTGATGATGGAAATAGATCGTACCTTGAAATTTTTTGGAATGGAAGTGGCGGATTTGGACGCTGTAGGATGCGTAACAGGACCAGGACATTTTACAGGCATAAGAAGCGGGATTGCGACCGTGAAAGCAATGTCTTTTGCCCATTCCATACCAATAATTGGAGTGCCCTACGCCGAATGTGTTGTCACAAAAGAACCAATTGTTTTGTTAAGAAAAGCGAGAATGGGTTGGGTGTACGTTTCGGAATATGATGGAAAATCGTGGACTTATTCCATGAATTCAGTTGATTTCGTTGTAAAGCATTTGAGCGGCAAAAAGATCCTATCGGAAGAAATTGTAAATGGAGAAAAAATAGAAATTATTACTGGACCGTTGTTCACTGGATTCGATATGATCGAAGCGATGAAAAGGGCATTTAAAAATAAGATGCATGTTTACAATCATTTAAATATCAAACCATTTTACGTTCAAAAGCCCATTGCCGAAGAAAAGCTGGCAAAGAAAAGAGACACGGAGCATGAAAAAAAATTCGAATGAAATTTTAAACAGACTAAAGAGAAATCTCATTGAATCGGAAACACAGAAAATTTCAGAAGGCTTAGACTCATCAAATTCAGTCGTAATAGCCGCCACCCTTGATGTGTTGAGAAAGATGAAAGATCCTCTTCACATGCATCGCGCAACGGAGTTGCTCTCACATGAATCAGATTTTGTGGTAATAGCCGCCCTTAAATATTTAAACGCCATGAGCCACCCAATTTCAGCTGCAGAAATGAGTTTGCTCCTAAAGAGAGCTGTAAAAGTCAAAAAAGAAGCTGCAAAACTGCTCCCCAACATGGAATTTAATCAATCGTGCAAATATGCTGAGCTTTTTCTCATCGATGTATCTCATGACGTAAGAATCAGTGCACTTCGTTCACTTTCAAAAATTGGATGTAGCGACTTAAATGGAAAAATAGAAAATCTGCTCAACGATCCAGATCCAAGATTAAAGTTTGAGGCCATTAAAACCCTTGTCGAAGTTGGGGAAAAGTTTGAGCACGATTTGATCATCGACATGATATTCAATCCCTCCCTTCCCGATCAAATAAGACTTAGAGCATTGAACTTTTACGCTTTAAACTCCATGAATCCGCTAAAAATCATGAAGAAAATTGCCAATTCTTCTTATCTATCTCTTTCATCTGCAGCGATCAAATTCATGGGAATCATGAATTGCGACGATGTTTGGGAATTCTTTGAATCACTTCTCTCAAATCAAAAGGCATTTCCAATTAAAATTTATTCTGCTCTGGACGGCGTAACGAAGAGCTGTCGTGACAGACCAGATTTAGAAAAATTAGCACTTAATTACTTGAATCATCCGTCGTTAAAGGTTAAAATCGCGGCTTTTAAGGCCATAATGACTTCGGATGGGGCATATGCTCTTGATACCGTTAAAGATTTTTTAAATTCCGAAAATAGAGACCTGAAAGCCCTTGCCATTCCATATGTTTACAAATATCCGTCTGTAGAAAACGTGGAAGCTCTAAAACGTGTGGTAAGTGAAGGAGACGAAAAGACACTCGTACCAGCTTTAAAAACCCTAAGGAGACTTGGGTTGAACGAAGGAGTCGTATTCGATTATTTGGATAAGCGTTTTCCATCCAAAGTGCGAACAGAGGCGCTCAAAGCGCTTATCGCAGCTAAAGAAATCTCAGGTGAAGAATTGGCGATCATTGTCGAATCCCAAGATCTTTTGAAATTCAGAATCACAGCACTCGACGGTTTGCTGAAAATTGCGCCTGAAAAATTGTTAGAATTAGAGGTGAGGATATAATTGAAAACCATCATGGTGACAAGTGGTAAAGGCGGTGTTGGAAAATCCACAACAGCGGTTAGTTTGGCAACGGAACTATCACTGAATGGAAACAAAGTGGGGTTGCTCGACGTTGATATTCACGGTCCAAATGATCACATAATCCTTGGAATTGAGAAATCGGAAATAATGACAGACGGTAAACACTTTCAGCCCATAGAGGTTGGAAATTTGAAATTCATGACGATCGCTTTCGCGATCGAGCAAGATACACCGGTAATATGGCGAGGCCCTTTGAAAGCCAAACTCATAGATCAATTCGTGAAAGATACCCTTTGGGGGGATTTAGACTACATGATCATCGATTTTCCTCCGGGAAGCGGCGATGAGCCTCTCGAAGTTTTAAAGATCTACGAAAACAAAATTGACGCTGCGATAATAGTTACGACTTCACAAAAGGTGGCACTTGGTGATGTGGAAAAAATAATAAATTTTTTGAAGAAGTCTAAAATTCCCATTGTAGGATTGTGGGAAAATATGTCTTACTACACATGCCCTCATTGCGGAGCTCGACATTATTTATTCGGAAAGAACACGGATGAGCTCGCAAAGAAAACTAATTTAGAGGTAATAGCAAGAATACCGTTAATTCCAGAAATAGGAGAAAAATTTGGTTCCGCTTTTCTGTATCTGACGAGAAGTGAAGGTGATGTGAGAAGAAAATTTCAGGATGCCGTTAACACCATCTTGGAAAAATTGGAACTTTCTTTTTGAAAGGAGGGGTTATCCATCTTCATGAACAAACGAATACGTTTGGGAATTATAGGAACTGGAATTGCCGCGAAAAAGCTTCATCTCCCGGCTCTTCGGAAGTTACCAGAACTTTTTGAGGTAACAGCGGTGGCAAGTGGACATATGGAAAATGCGCAAAAATTTGCCGAACAATTCGAGAAGAAGCCACGCGTTTTCAACGATTATCATCATCTGATAATTTCTGGTCTGGTAGATGCCGTTGACTTGGCCGTACCACCCCACTTTAATTTGGAAATAATTCAAGACGCTCTGAGAAATGGTATCCACGTAATGTGCGAAAAACCAATTGCAGAAAACGTTGAAACGGCGAAAAAAATCATCAACATATCTCGCGCGTACGACCAGATATTCATGGTGGCTGAGAATCAACGATACGATCCGGAGTTAAAACAGATCTCCGATCTGATTCGCATGGGCAAAATCGGAACACCAAAGTTGTTCGACTGGAACGTCATAGTTAACTTTGGAAAAGACAACGAATATGTCAACACTCCATGGCGCAAGAACCCAAAACATATTGGTGGATTTTTGTCGGATGGAGGCGTGCACAACGTGGCGGTTCTCCGTGCAATACTCGGAGAAGTGGAAGAGGTTTGTGGCATGGTATCCAAGGTGAGTGAATACATAGGCGGTGATGACACCATGGTGTTGAACATGAGATTTAAAAATGGTGTCATTGGTAGTTATTCCGTAAGTTACGCTCTTGACGCTCCGGCTCACAAGAGCTTAAAGATCTACGGAACCCGAGGCAAAATGCGTGCCACTCCAAGAGAAGTTGAAATTATCAAGGAAAATACCATTGAAAAGTATCCGTCGTCAATAACCAACCTTTTTGTGGAAGAATTCAAAGAATTCCACTCTGCAATAGCCGATGGCATGCCGATAAAATTTGGAACACCAGAATCGGCCTTAAGGGATCTCGCCATCATAGAGGCTGGAGTAAAATCATCGAGAACTGGATGTGCGATTAGAATTGAAGAATTACTCGAATAAATTTGTCATGGAAACGCCCGTGGGAAACATCATGATCTCTGCGTCTACTGACAAAATTGAGCGTATAAGCTTTGTAGATGTTCCATGTGACTCCATTGAAACATTTAATTTATCTCCAGCGATAAGAATGATCGTAGACCAAATCAGGGAATACTTTAATGGCAAAAGAAAAAGATTCGATGTAGATTTAAAATTCTCAACGGGAACTGAGTTCCAAAAATCCGTTTGGAAGACAACCATGCAAATTCCTTATGGTGAAGTTAGAACTTATTCCCAAATCGCAAAACAAATTGGTAATCCACAAGCTTACAGGGCAGTTGCAAATTCGCTTGCTGCTAATCCGCTTGTCTTAATAGTTCCCTGCCATAGGGTTGTTTCAAAAAAGGGAATAGGGGGATTCAGTGCGGGGGTATGGAGAAAAGAATGGCTTTTAAATTTTGAGAAAATGGAGGAGGATAAAAGTTGAAAGTAAAGCCCTTCAATGCGCTTAGACCTTCCATCGAAGAGTTTGAAAGAGTTCAATGTCCGCCATACGATGTGGTGAGCTTTGACGAAGCGAAAAAACTTTCCAAAGATTCACGTTCTTTTATCAGGGTGGTCAGACCAGATGTTGTCGCAAATCGGGAAGACATTTACGAAGTTGCGGCGAGAGAGCTCAACAGGCTTGTAGAAGAAGGAATTTTGACACATCATGGCAAACCGGCTTTTTACATTTACTCACAAACCATGGGTGATCATACGCAGACGGGCCTCGTTGCTTGTGTAGCCGCAAGTGACTATCCCCAACGTATAAAACGTCACGAGTTAACGAGGATTGAAAAAGAAGAAGAGCGAACCAAACACATTCTCAAAACAAGAGCTCACACCGGTCAGGTATTTCTAACTTACAAGGCCACTCCACAAACCAAAGAACTCATAAAAACGGAAAATGGTACGTTGCTTTACGAGTTAAAAACTCACAATCCCGAGGTGGTACACAAAATATATTCTATAGATGACCCACACCTGCTGGAGAAAATCCAAAGCGCTTTCGAAAAAATTCCGGCGTTTTACATTGCCGATGGTCATCACAGGGCTGCCGCTTCCGTTCGAGCGGCGAATAAATTAAGCGGTGACGGCGAATGGAAATATTTCATGGCCACCATATTCCCCCACGATGAACTTCAACTTATGGGCTACCATCGAGTTGTGAAAGATCTGAACGGTATGTCTGCGGACGATTTTATAGCTCGCCTGAAAGTTGTGGGATTTGACGTGATTCAAGTTTCAAAAAAAGTAGAACCAGCCGCTGTACATCATTTTGGAATGTATTTGCATGCCAAATGGTATGAACTTCGTGCCCGCAACGTTGACGAGTCAAATCCAATAAACCGCCTGGATGTTTCAATTCTTCAAGAAAGGGTGCTTGGCCCTATATTGGAGATCAGCGATCCACGAACAAATCCAAGAATAGATTTTGTTGGTGGGATTTACGGTGCGGAAACTCTTCAATCTCTCGTTAACAGTGGAAAATATGCAGTTGCATTCGCACTTTATCCAACGGACATCAAAGACGTTATGGATGTGGCAGATGCTGAATTATTCATGCCTCCCAAATCCACGTGGTTCGAACCAAAATTACGAAGTGGACTGCTTGTCCATAAATTTTAAAGGAGTGTGTGAAAATCAAGGAACTAACAGAGCGTCAAAAAGAGGTTTACAATTTCATAAAAAAATTTACCAGAACGAATGGCTACCCGCCAACTATACGTGAAGTATCCAAGAATTTTGGGTTTTCTTCCCCTTCGGGTTCGCTTATTCACATAAAAGCTCTTCAAAAAAAGGGGTATATTGAACGTGTCCACGCTTCAAGGGGAATTCGCTTAATATCTGAAAATCAATTTCCAGTTGACTTTGTAGAGGTAATAGGAACTTTTTCCAAAAGTGGAAAAATATCTCTTGCAACGGAAAAAAGGTATCTACCCATTCCTTCAGAAAAATCTAAAGGTTTTGCGGTCGAGAGTCACGTAGAATTGCCAAATTTTGACATATTGGCTGGGGATTATGTCATATTCGAGAAAAGAGAAAAAAAGTCAGGTCTTTCCGTTTGCCAAATAAAAAATTCACTTTTTATCACCGTTCTCAAAGGAAGCGAATGTGTGACACTTGAAAATGAGAAACACGGCGACTTCGAAATTTTAGGATCCTTTTATGGAGTTATAAGAATTCCACATAAGGGGGAGTGAAAATGAGCGAGTTCAAGGTTGTAAGTTTCAAAATAGGAAACGAAGAGTACGCGCTTGACATAATGAAAATCGACAGTATAGTCGAAATAGA
Source organism: Mesoaciditogaceae bacterium (assembly GCA_015486145.1). Lineage (GTDB taxonomy): Bacteria > Thermotogota > Thermotogae > Mesoaciditogales > Mesoaciditogaceae > WFSH01. The sequence goes on along the minus strand of WFSH01000109.1, from coordinate 3,994 downwards.
AAAAATAACGAAAATTCCTCAGGCACCCACATTCGTTGAAGGCATCATGGACTTTCGAGGAACTGTTGTGCCCGTCATAAGTGGTACAAGGAAATTTACAGTTTCTTCAGAAAAAAAACAAAGAGATGAAAATAAAAAAAGTAATCGTGCCATCATCGTCAACACAAGGGGGAAAAAAATTGCGATCCTCGTGGATGAAGTTAAAGAAGTCTTGTCACTTTCCCAAGAAAATTTGGAAGAACCACCAAAAGAAGTCTCGAGCGAAAACAACAAATACATAAGTGCGATTGCCGATATAAATGGGAGAATGATAATAGTTCTCGATGTTGAAAAAATACTCACAGCGAAAGAGGCCATTGATCTTTCAAAAATCAAAACGGCTTAAAAAAACACCTACAGATATTTTTTCAGTCGAAGGGAGGTAGCGTGACATAAAAACGCAACATGTCATGTGCATTTTTTGAATGTGAACAAAGCTTTTTTGGAGAAGAAAATCGGTCCGTTTAAAAGTTTTTCTGAAAAATTGAGACAATTTGGAATAAGCGTACTCACTCCCAAAGACTTTAACAACTTATTCGATTTGAATAACGAGATATCTCAAGCGGGAAAAATCGAGTTTCAAGGGCTGGATCTCGTAGCCGTTGATTTAGAAGTGCATCCACAAAGACTCAGTGAAGACTTAATTTTGGATAGTATAGAACCATGGAAATATTCTGTCATCTACTCTGGAATTAAAAACTACAGGAATTCCGTTATTTTGGTGGATCCTGATGATTTTGACCGGGTGATCGAATCCCTAAACGATTGTGGTGATATCACACTTCAAGACAGAAGGCTTCTATCACTTAAAGCCTTGTACAGATTGTTGAGAATAGGGTCGACAACTCACAAAGAGTTAAGCGAGCTTTTTGCGGCAGAAAAATTTGAAACTCTCATTCTCGAAGAAATTACTCCCTTGCGCTACGGTGAAAATCCTCACCAATTCGCATACATTGCGAAGATAGCCAAAGAAAATGCTTTCTTTGACTTCATAGATGAAGATACACTTGCAAGCATGAGCTACAACAATCTTATTGATCTCCATCTCGCGATATTCGCATTGAAAAATTTGGGAAAAAATTTCGTCGTTCACGTTCATCATGGAACTATAGTAAATGTTAGGAAAAAAGAATTTGATTTTAGCGGTGCAAGAGGGGTTGTTGTCGCCGACTTTGTCAACGAAGACCTCATTTCGGGCTTGCAAAAAAGTGACTTGGACATCATCGCCTTACCGGATGTTTCAAAAGTAAAAGCCAGAAAAACTCTGCAAATTGACAGTTTCTCAATTCCTCCATCCGAAAAAGAGTATCGGTATCTCAATGGAAATTTCATCGTTCAAACTCCAGATATCCTCGAAGATCTGCACTTTCTCAGCGAAAGCGACGCTGAACAATACAAATGGGCAAATGTTGTGGCGGCGCTATCAAAATCAATGTCGTGTTGTATATTCAAAGACGGTGAAATGGTATCGCTTGGGAGTGGTCAACCAGATCAGATCGATGCACTTGAAATTGCTTTAAGACGTGCCGAAAGGAACTCCAAAGAAGTCGCCGGTGCGGTGTTTGCTTTTGACGGTCCAATAAGAAATATGGATGTGGTTAATCTTTCAAAAAAAGTTGGAGCCGGCGTGATCATCGAGCCTGGGGGAGTCAAAGAAGACGCAAAAGTAAGAAAAGCCCTCATGAATTCAAAAACAAAACTCATATTTTCAAGAAAAAGGAGATACAAGCATTGAGCCCGCGAAAGATAAAAGTTGGTATAGTTGGACTTGGCACGGTGGGGGGAGGCTTTTACGATATTTCCAAGAACAGCGATGACTTTGAAATCGTAAAAGTTTTGAACAGATCGAGTATCAAATACGAAACACACGACGTCAAAAAATACCAAATTGCGAGCGGTTTGGAAGATCTCATAGACAACGTCGATGTCGTTGTGGAAACCGTTGGAGGAACGGATTTCGCAGATAAGGTGGTGAGAAGCGCACTCAAATCTCGAAAACATGTCGTTACGGCTAACAAAGCACTTATCGCTGAAAACGGTGTTGAGTTGTTGAATTTGGCAAAGAGTGTTAAAAAACTTTTGCTGTTCGGTGCGAGCGTGGGAGGCGGAATGCCCGTTTTGAAAAATCTCGAATATCACAACCTGGATGGAATCTCACGTGTTTATGGAATAATCAATGCCACATCTAACTTTGTCATGTCAAAGTTATCAAAGGGGATGGGATTTGAAGAGGCCATTCGCATTGCCCAAAAAGAAGGTTATGCAGAATCCGACCCTGGTGATGACATTTCGGGAAAAGATGCGGCAAGAAAACTCGCAATAATTTGTGCTTTTATCACCGGCTGCCTTCCGAAATTGGAATCAATTCCGATCACTCCCTTAAGAATTGATAAAAACACGATCAAAACTTTCGACGAGATGGGGATGTCCATCAAACCACTCGTATATTTTGAGATCAAAAGTGAAGGAGCGGAGCTTTGGGTTGGACCGGCAGCCGTTCCAAAGAAATCGAGATTGGGGATAACTGAAGGAACGGAAAACTGTCTCATCGTTGAGGGAAAAAGCGGAATAAATTCCATAAGCGGTACAGGCGCAGGTAAAAATCCCACCGCTTACGCTATCATGGCCGATGTCATTTCAATAGCACGTGGTGAAACTCGTTCTGTCTCTTTCAATGATACGCCTATCAACGTCCTCGAGTCGCATTTTGAAACCGTTAAAAACGTGAAAATACTCAAACCCTTTCGATAAACCAATCAACTAAAGTTCTTCTAAATTTCTCAGACAATTCTGGATCACAAAATATCTCATGATAGCCCCCATCAAAGATGATCATCTTTTTGTCTTTTGAGATCACAGATGCGAATAATCTCTTTGTGCCTTCAGGCGGTACAACTTTGTCTTCGGAACCTGCAACGAACAAAACTGGCGTGGTAAATTTTTTTGCATTTTTAAAAACAATTTCAACGTTTTTGAAGATTTCAGAAGCCAACCTGGCCGTTATTTTGTTGTGAACGAGAGGATCCTTTTGATAATCCTCAACTATTTGTTGATTCCTCGAAAGATATTTCGCATCTATACCATTAGAGAGTGCCATGGTCGGGGAAAAAACAGACAGGAAATTAGACAAGAATTTCAAAAAACCAGAGACGTTACTCGAAGAAAAGGCACCACTTGATAGAATGACCCCCTTAATTTTGTTGGGATACTCCTCGACATACCTCGCAGCGATAAGCCCTCCAAGACTGTGACCAAGCATGAAAAGTGGAATATCACTTTTTTCTCTTTCAACGAAAAGATCCAGATCTCTGAGAAAATCGTTAAAAGATTTAACGTGACCTTTTCTCCCAGGGTTTTCACCATGACCTCTCTGATCAAATCCCACCATTTCCAATTTGGCTTCGTTAAATTCTTTTGAGATCGCGTCATACCTCGCAACGTGTTCGCCCAAACCATGTACAACGATCACCTTTGCCCGTGTATTATCCACGGGCCATCTGCAGACTGTGGTTTTTCTTCCATAAAGTTCTATCTTCTCCGATAACATTTCGCCTTCCCCCTTTGAGTTCCATTCGATTCTTCCGCATTTTTGAGTTTAACACAAATCGATCAAGATACTTACGCGTTTCTCAAATTCTTCTTTCACAATCTTAATTTTTCACTCTCTCATTGCATGATTTAATCCCTTTCTCGGCCAGAGATCCTGGATAGTTTCTTCGAAACTTTCAAAATGGTAATGTGGATAATTCAGCAGCCTTTTGTACGGGCAATTCATGAATTGCCCCTACAGCATCGACTTCCTGCCCGCCTTTTCTTTCCTTGCTTGGTTATCGCTTGTAGAGCGTACCCCTTTTTTCAGAGGAACAGACAGGATCTCCTGAGTTTCTGTTAACTCTCAATTGTAGCGTGCCAAGTTCTCAGACACCGGAGTGTTGGTAATCGCTCACCATATCGC
>WFSH01000108.1 GCA_015486145.1 Mesoaciditogaceae bacterium | reverse complement strand
TTCTCGGCACATCCTGTGCCTCTCATCGCAGCTATCGCTTTGGTCGTGAAAGCAAGAATACATTGCACACTGTGCAATCTTGCTCTGTTCTTTCACATCTTGTATGGCGTCTTCATATGTTTTGACGAAGGCTTCAAGGGGTGGTAAAAACGAAAAAACAAGATCAAAATATGCTCAAGCAGTTGTCCATGAGTACTTTAAAAGTGATATGTATACACAAAAATGAAGAAAGCCGAGAAAAGAGGGATTCATTATTTCTCAACTTGACTAAAGGCCTTCATTCGGGTATAATCAACATCGTCAAAATGTAGTTATTCTGGAGAGATGGCCGAGGGGTCGAAGGCGTACGCCTGGAGAGCGTATGAGCGGGAAACTGCTCCGTGGGTTCAAATCCCACTCTCTCCGCCAAAAATAGGGGCTCAGGTGCCCCTTTTTTAATAGGAGAGTAAGAAAATGCCAAAAAAATATCTTGGGCAGAATTTTTTGACGGATCCATCAATAGCAAAAAAAATAGTGGAAGAATCTGAGATTTCAAAGGGAGAAACGGTTTTAGAAATTGGTGCAGGTCGAGGAATACTCACGAAAGCGCTGCTTGAATATGGTGCAAATGTCATATCTTTCGAAATAGATCGTGATCTCATTGAGGAGCTAAAAAAGCGGTTTGAGGGTCAAAGGGTGAGATTTATTTTTCAAGATTTCTTGAGTTTCAACGAGGAGATAAAAGCGGACAAATGTATTTCCAACATTCCTTACAACATTTCGACTCCAATAATAAAAAAACTCTTTAAAATGCGCATCCCGTTCATAACCGTTATGGTCCAGAAAGAGTACGCTCAAAGACTTTTTGCCAAGCCAAAGACAAAGGCGTACAGTTCGTTGAGTGTGTTCGTGAATTTAAGGGCAGATGTGGAGAAACTCTTTGATGTAAAACGTGATTCTTTTTTTCCGATTCCAAATGTGGATTCAACCGTTTTGAAAATAATCAGAACACAACGATGGCTTCGTCTTGTCAAAGATGAAAAACTCCTCGACAAGGTCGTTCGCCTGTCCTTTTCACATAAAAGAAAAACACTTAAGAATAACTTAAAGTATTTGAAAGAAAACGGGCATGATCTAACGCTACTTTTGAAAAAGCTTGGAATTTCTGAAAAGGCAAGGGCCGAAGAATTGTCACTGGATAAATTCATCGAACTTTCCAATTTTCTTGCAAGGTGATATAATATTTGAGAATTTGCATACGTTTAAGAAGAAGTCGTTAATGTAAAATAATTGAAAACTCGATCTGATTCTTGAAAAAGGAGTGCTTTTGCATGGACATGAGCCAATATCTTGGTGTTTTTGTAGAAGAAGCGAAAGAAAACATCCAAGCATTGAACAATGCTGTCATGGAACTTGAATCAAATCCTAATTCTAAAGATGCGGTTGATGAAATATTTCGTTTGATGCATACACTTAAAGGTTCATCCGCTACGATGGGTTTTAACAAATTATCCAAAATGTGCCACGCGTTGGAAAATTTGCTTGATTCTGTAAGAAGTGAAAAGGCAAAAGTTACCGAGAATCTCATCGATTTGGTTTTTACGGGCATAGATAGACTTAACGATGTGATTTCCGACATCGAAAACGGCGGTGATGATTCGAATTTAAACGTCGAAGAGATCACGAAGTTGATATCTAGTAAATCTTACAAAGATGAAAAAAGATCAGATTCTGGGGAGATGGAGAAAAAAGTTGTAAAAAATCGTGAGGAAGCGCAAGCGCTTTCTGAGTCTGTCAGCAATGTGGCGCAAAAAGCCCTGGAAGAGGGATTAAACGTTTACTCTTTGAGGGTGGAACTCGTGAAAGGTTCCGTGATGAAATCGGCAAGAATGTACATAGTTTTTCACAGGATAGAGGAAAATGGTGGACAGATTATCTATTCAGATCCGCCCGTTGAAGAGATCGAAAAAGAGAATTTCGAAACAACTGTCCAATTGGTTGTCATAATTTCCATGAAAATGAAAGAACTTCATGATCTCGTCGCGAACGTTTCAGAAATTCAAAAGGTCATCATCAAGCCATTTGAAACGCATAAGAACGTGAAAGAAGAAGTGCCGGAAAGTCCCAAACCGGAAGTTGTTGAGAAGAAGGAAACGGGACAGACCGAGTCCGATAGGCGGAGGATCAAACTTGCTCAGAGCGTAAGAGTGGATGTTGAAAAACTTGATATCCTGATGAATCTTATGGCAGAACTTGTTATCAGCAGAAGCAGAATAGAAGAAACGTTGAAGAAATACAAAATAAAAGAAGTGGACGAAAGTCTTTCTCAACTTGCCAGAATAACACTTGATTTGCAAAGCACGGTTATGAAGATCAGAATGATACCGGTATCATTTGTTTTTGATAGGTTTCCAAGAATGGTCAGGGATCTCTCAAGAAAACTCGGGAAAAAGGTGGATTTCGTGATGGAAGGCAGCGACACGGAGCTTGACAGGACCGTTGCCGATGAAATCGGGGAACCACTGATTCATATGATAAGGAATTCCATCGATCACGGAATAGAATCGGAAAAGGAAAGAATAGGTGCCGGAAAACCACCTGTTGGAAAAATAACCCTTTCCGCAAGGCAAGAAGGAGACAGTGTGGTCATAGAAGTCAGTGATGATGGAAGAGGATTTAACAAAGAGAAGATAATCCAAAGAGCTTTGAAAATGGGATTGATTCAAGAATATGAAGTGGGCACGATGAGCCAAGAGGAGATTTTCAACCTGACGTTTGCTCCGGGCTTCTCAACGAGTGAAAATCCAACAGAAGTTTCGGGCCGTGGCGTGGGAATGGATGTCGTGAAAAAGGTTATAGAATCGTTGAACGGTTCCGTGTACATAGAAAGTCTTGACGGAAAAGGCACACGTGTCATCATCAGGCTACCACTCACACTTTCAATTATACAAGCCTTGCTTGTGGAAATCGGAAAGTTCGTTTACGCCATTCCCATTTCTGCGATCGATAGCACACTCTCCATGAAAAAAAGTGACATAAAAGATGTGGAAGGAAGGAAAACGGCGATCATACGCGGTGAAGTCGTTCCCGTGATAGATTTGAGAGCTTATTTCGGTGTCGAAGAGCTCAACGGGCATTCCGATTTGGTCGTCACTAATTACAAATCCAAGAAGTACGGTTTTGTCGTAGATAGACTTATCAGACAACAAGACATCGTTATTAAAGCTCTCGGCAAACTTTTCAGAGAAACCAAAGAATTTAGTGGTGGCGCCATACTCGGAAACGGATCAATTGCCCTCATAATAGATGTGCCTTCCCTCGTTCAGAAAGCACTTGAGAGGTGAGAATGTGGATATCAAGCAGATCGAACGTCCATTTGAAATTTTAGGTGTTAAATTCAAAGAACACGAATATGCAATCGATATCGGAGTAGTTGAGATGATCGTTGAAAAAACCGATATTACGCCTGTCCCTAATTCTAAAGATTTTATAAAAGGTGTCATGAATTTGAGGGGAAGGATCGTTCCCGTTGTGGATCTGAAAAAAATCTTAAATACTCATCAAGAAGATGGCGAAGACTTCAACGTGATCGTCACAAAAGTAGACGAAACCGAGGTGGGATTTCTCGTGGATGGCGTAACTGAGGTTATGTGGGTTGATCCGTCCGATTTAAATTCATCTATCAAAGTCGAGGAGTCGAAATATTTCAAAGGTATCATCCAAAAGGAAGACAGAATTTTTGCCTTTATCGACATTCCAAAATTCATAAGAGATGAGATCAACGATGATTATCATGAATAGGTTAAGGAGGTATGCTTGATGGCAAAGAGAGTTTTAATAGTGGACGACGCGGCATTCATGAGGATGTTACTCAAAGATATAATAAGCAAAGGTGGTTATGAGGTGGTTGGTGAAGCATCGAACGGAGCTGAAGCCATAGAAAAATATAAAGAAATTAAACCCGACATCGTCACCATGGATATCACGATGCCAGACATGAATGGAATAGAAGCCACAAAAAAAATAATGGAAATAGATCCGAACGCGAACATCATTATGTGCAGTGCCATGGGGCAACAGATGATGGTGGTGGAAGCCATTCAAGCTGGGGCAAAAGATTTTATAGTAAAACCTTTCCAACAGGGAAGAGTGGTAGAGGCACTTTCAAAAGTTGATAAGTGAGGGGGTTTAAAAGTGGCTTCCGCCACGCCAACATCTGGAGTAGCTATGGGTTTTCCAAACTTAGATTTTTTCATTTCTACCATTATCATAATTGCAGTGCTTCTTGTCGTGCTGTATTTGGTAAAAAAATTTGGTGTACACAGAATGCGATCCAGGTATATACGGGTGTTAGATTCTTTACCGCTTGGTAAAAATACCGTTGTGTACCTTATCAAGTTGAAAGATGAGTACGTGTTTATAGCTTGCACTCCGTCGAGTACAGATGTTATAGGAAAGTTAACCGACCCTGAAGTCATAAAAGATCTTGAAGTTGACGAGATTGGTTCAAAATTTTCAAAGATTCTCTTTTCAAAATTGGGAAAGAATTTTTTGAAAGGCCAAATAGATAGGATAGACGATTTGAAATGATGAAAAAGATTGTCATTTTACCCCTGCTTTTTGTTGGTGTAACCACTTTTGCACAAGGGCCAAAACTTCCGGCTTTGCCTAAGTTGCCAAGTGTGACCGTCACCATTGGTGGTACACCGACACACGCGCAATTAACAACTACCCTCGCCATTTTGTTGATAATCACGGTTATATCCATAGCTCCGGCAATCTTGGTACTCATGACATCTTTCACAAGAATAATCGTGGTCTTTTCGTTGTTAAGAAGTGCTCTGGGAACTCAGCAATCGCCTCCCAATCAAATACTGATAGGGTTGGCCTTGTTTATGACTTTTTTTATAATGCAACCCACTTTCACGAGTGCTTACAACAACGCCTTAAAACCCTATATGAGCGGGAAAATAGGTTATCAACAGGCTTTCAAGAATGGTATACAACCGTTCAGGAAATTCATGTACTCAGAAATAATCAGACACAAAGATGGAGATTCAATTCTAATTTTCACAAGGTACAGAAAGTTACCTAATCCCAAAAAACTTTCCGACATCCCAACCTCGGTGCTGATACCGGCATTTGTCATCAGTGAATTGAAAATCGCCTTTAAGATTGGGGTACTTTTGTACATACCGTTTATTCTGATTGATATGGTCGTTGCATCGATATTGCTTGCAATGGGAATGATCATGATCCCCCCCGTAATGGTTTCTTTACCGTTCAAGCTTTTGCTCTTTGTGCTTTTAAACGGATGGGATCTTGTAATTACAGGTATTTTGAACAGTTTTTGATGGTATAATTTCATATATTTCAACAAGAGGTGGTAATCATAGTCACAAGTAGAACTTCACTTAAAAGAATTGTCATTAGCAATTCAAAATTTGAAGGATTAAGGTTGGCAATGTTGGAAGACGATCAACTCTTTGAAGTTTATTTGGAAGAGGCGGACGAAGAATCTATCGCCGGGAGCATATATCTTGGAAGAATAGAGAACGTTGTTCCAAATCTTCAGGCGGCTTTTATCAACATAGGAGAAAGTAAGAACGCATTTCTTAGAGAACGAGACCTTTACGCTTCAAAGCCGAGGAACGGAAGCGCACTCAAGGTGGAAATGCTTAAACCCAAGCAGAAAATCATGGTACAAGTCAAAAAAGACGCGATGGGTCTTAAGGGTCCTCAGGTAACTTCCTACATAAGTATAGCCGGTAGATATCTTGTGCTTATGCCTCAAATTTCAAACATAGGGGTTTCAAGGAAAATTGAAGATGTGAAAGAGAGAAAAAGGTTGTACTCAATTGCGAAATCCATTTCAAAAGGCCAAGGAGTGATAATCAGAACGGCTGCAGAAAGTGTCGAAAAAAGTGAATTGGAAAAAGAGATGGATCTGTTGCGTGCGCGTTGGGAAGAAATTCAAAGAAAATTTCGCCATGCGAGAAAGCCCCAAGTTTTGTACGAAGATCCGGGAGTCTTGGAGTACATATTGAGAGAAAGACTAGACAACAGTGTCGACGAGATCGTGACAGATAACAGAAAAACTTATGAAATGGTTCAGAAGATAATATCATCGTACAAACCTAATCACAAGCCTTTGATTCGTTTAATACAGGGTGATGCTTTCAGAAAATTGGGTGTGGAAAAGCAAATTATGGCTTCTCTCTCGCGTGTTGTAAGGTTGCCAAGTGGAGGAGTACTTTACTTCGATCCGACCGAGGCGTTACTCGTGATAGACGTAAATACCGGTTCCAACACTTCTGGAATCGATTCTGAAGATCTCATATTAAAGACCAACATAGAGAGTGCTCGAGAAATCCCAAGGCAGTTAAGGTTGAGGAATGAAAGTGGGATAATAATAGTTGACTTCATAGACATGGCCAACGAATCAGAGCGACAATTGGTTATACACGTTCTTGAGGAGGAATTGAAAAAGGACAAGGTACGTACTTCCATAGTGGAGTTTTCAGAGTTGGGGCTTTTGGAAATGACCAGGAAACGCACTTCTCCTCCTTTAAGAGAGTTTTACAAGGTTAAATGTCCGGTGTGTGAAGGAGATGGAGCTGTTCTCTCACCTCTACATAGGGTGAGAAATCTCATACACGAATTGGAAAAACTGAAAACCGAAGATGGCACAATAGGCATGGTGGAGATAAGTGCACATGAAAGCTTAAAAAACTACATAGACGAAAAACTCATACAATCTTTGTTGAAAGGTACCAAAATGAATTTCAACCTTTTGTTTGACAATCCGATACCGTACGATTACCAATTGTCCTACAAGACGAGTAAAAACACGAAAAAAAGAAAAAAGCATTAGGAGGTGCTTCAGTTGAATACCGTCAATTTCTTGTTTGGCATTCACAATCATCAACCAGTCGGAAATTTTGATTTTGTGATCGAAGAGGCTTTCGAGAAATCCTACAAGCCCTTCCTTGAAATATTGGAAAAGCATCCAAAGATGAAAGTTGCCATTCATTTTAGTGGTTGGCTGCTGGAGAAAATAGAAGAAAGGCATCTTGACTATATTGAAAAATTGCGTGCGCTTGTAAAAAATGGACAAGTGGAAATTTTTACGGGAGGTTTTTATGAACCCATAATTCCTGTTATACCAGAAGATGACAGAATAGGGCAGATAAAAAAACTTTCCGACAAAGTAGAAAGAATATTTGGCAAGAGACCTCGCGGGATGTGGTTGGCCGAAAGAGTTTGGGAACCACAAATAGTAAAATCTCTCGCTCTGGCTGGTGTGGAATACGTTGTCGTGGATGATACTCACTTCAAAAACGCGGGACATTACGACGACGAACTTGCTGGCTACTACACGACGGAAGAAGAGGGGTACACGATAAAAGTTTTTCCGATATCTAAAAAGCTTCGTTATCTTATTCCGTTTGAAGAACCACAGAAAACACTGGAATTGCTAAAGAGTTACGCCACGCCAGAGGGCAAAAACGTGCTTATCATGTTCGACGATGGGGAGAAATTTGGGGTTTGGCCTGGAACCTATGAACAGGTGTACACCAAGAATTGGTTGGATTCGTTTTTCAGCGCGCTTGAAGAGAACGAAAATTGGCTTCACATGAAGAGCTTTTCTCAATACGTCAATTCTTCAAGATCTTTGGGGAGGACTTATCTCCCAATTTCTTCTTACAGTGAAATGATGGAATGGTCTTTACCCACAAGAGCACGTGCAAATTTTGAATCGCTGATAACGGAATTTAAAGAAAATGGGAAATATGATTCTGTGGAGATGTTTTTAAAGGGAGGAATTTGGCGCACATTCCTGGCAAAGTACACCGAGTCTAACCTCATGCATAAAAAAGTTATTTATTTACATGAACTCATGAAAAGAAAGGAAAATCATCTTTCACCTCAGGCGTTGGATGAATATTGGAAGGGGCAATGTAACGATGTCTATTGGCATGGAGTGTTTGGTGGCCTTTATCTTCCTCACCTTAGGGCAGCCGTTTACAAGCATTTGATCCGTGCCGAGAAAGAGATGGATGTACCGGAAGAAACAAAAATCGAAAGGCTCGATTATGACAAAGACGGACTCGAAGAGATTGTCATGAAAAACCGTGATCTCGAGATCGTCGTGGATCCTGATTACGGTGGAAGAGTGTTGGAAATAGATCTCAGAAATGAAGAATACAACCTCATCAATTCCCTTACCAGAAGATATGAAGTTTATCACGAACTCATGCCTCAGGCTATCACGCACGAGCAGTTGGAGAAAATGGGACAGGCAAAAACCATACACGATGTGGTGCTCACAAAAGAAGAAGGATTGGAAAGATATTTGAACACGGATTGGTATGAGAGATTTGCCTTCATGGATCATTTTTTTGGTGATAACGTTACTCTGGATGGATATTCGTCTTCCAGATATCCTGAGCAAGGGGATTTTGTAAATCAGCCATACGATATTGTCAGCGACAATAAAATCGTACGCCACGGTCACATTTGGATTGGTGCAAATTGGTTACCGATCGAAGTGGAAAAGACTTTTGAATTGCACGAAAAAACTCTCTCCGTCGTGTATAAAATACGCAACGTCTCAGCTCGAATGATGCCGTTACATTTTGGTTCAGAATTGACCATCAATCTCATGTCGGGAAACTCGCACGATAGATATTTCGATTGGGGAGAAAAGAGGCTTGCTTCTTACAAGGGCGAGTTTGTTTCTGAGAAACTCTTAGCGGTCTCGGAATATGAAAAAATTTTTGTTAAATTGTATTTAAGCGAAAAAGCGAACTTTTGGATGTATCCAATATACACGATATCTTATTCTGAAGGTGGATTTGAAAAGGTTTATCAAGGTACATCTGTTACACCCACTTGGAAATTCAATTTGGTTCCCGGTGAAGAGAAGGAATTTCGAATGGATTTAACGACAAAATGAAGGGTGTGATGACGTATGAATGTTTGGTTGAAACGATCTATCACCGTGGCCGTAATCCTCTTGGCTGTTACCGCTTTTTCGGCTATGAATCCTTTCATTCCAGTGTTTTCAAATCCGGGAGTTCAGTATCGAGTGGTTTCAACCAAATATGTAAATGTCGTGTACGAACCAGGCTGTGAATACGCGGTAAATTTGTTTTTGAAAGACGGAGACGAGATCTACAAACGTGTCACGGATTTTTACAACTATCAACCTTTTTCAAAACTAACGGTTGTTTTCGAAAATGACACCAACTTGGTAAACTCTTTGGCAGATCCCGTCGACAACACAATTTTCATTTTTTTAAATTCATCTGCTCAAGGTTTTTTCTCTCAAACCATGAAGAGTTGGGTCGATTTTGTGTTCGCACATGAGCTTACTCATATATTGTTGACACAGATGGGTGGAATACCAGAGTTGAGGACTTATGGAAATCCCTTGTCAACCGCTTACAACTCACTTTTCATTCCCGCTTACCTTCAAGAAGGCTTAGCCGAATACTCTGAAACGAGGTTTAACGACGGACATGGAAGGCTCAACGATCCCATTTTTGAGATGTACATGCGCGGTCTTGTGCAATCTGGGAGATTTAAGGGACTTGGTGGAGCTGCCACTTACAGCTCTGACGGCAGTTGGTATCCAATAGGTGCACCTTACATGATAGGAGGGAGCTTTGTAAGATTTGTTGCCGAAACTTATGGCGCGACGACGTTGAAGAAAGCCATCGACATTTTGTCAAAATCACACGCTTCTGGGATCGCCAACGCTTTCGCGAAAGCGACTAAAAAGCCATTTAGTGAGGTGATCTCAAGATGGGTAACGAGCGTCAAGTCGCGCATATCTCGGGAAATAGAATCAATAGGCCAGCCATTGGAGGGAGTTCAACTCACGCATTCCGGATATTGGACTGCTCTGACAAACGCAGCAACGGGGGATCACGTGTATTATTATTCTGAAAGTAACGGTGAAGTGCCTGCCATAAAGAAATTCGATGTTTCTAATGGGCGCTCTTTTTCCCTTTACGAGCTTGGAGGTTTCCTCTACGAAGGTGGATACGTGAAATCGATCGCCGTTTCTCCGAATGGAAAGTTTTTGGCATTCACCAGGTACGTAGCTGAAAACGGTGGTTTTCACAATTACACCCAGTGTTTTTTGATGAACTTGAAAAATCATTCGGTTACCGAGTTGCCACTTGAAGGGGCAATTTCGGTAGCGTGGCTTTCAAATGATAATTTGGTTTATTCGAAAGAAAATGGTGGGCTGTATTCTATCAGAGAATACAATCTAAAAGTTGGGACTTTTAAAACGCTTCTCCATCCATCGCCTTTGGTTATCACATCCTTAAGCACTTTTAAAAACAACATTTATTTGTCTGCCAACTTGAACGGCAACGAAGATATTTACGAATGGACTGGTGGGAGGCTTTACAAGATCATAACTGGAAAATTTTTAAAACTCGATCCTACCGTTAGCAACGATGGTGAATATTTGGTATTTTCAGCTTCAAGGGCGAATCGAGACGGTATTTTTAACCTTTACGCCGTAAATCTAAAAAGTGGAAAATTCTACAAGCTTACAAACGTCACGGGTGGCGCTTTTTCTGCCAGGGTAATAGGTAACAAAATATTTTACGCTGGATACACACCAAAGGGATACAACTTGTTCATTTTGGATAGATGGAAACAATCCGCAAAGATTACAGATGGATTCACGCTTTCAAAGAGGCTTTACACAAATTCGTTGAACATAACCAAGCTGTATTTGAACGTGGATAAAATGTCCAAACCTTATTTTGATGCCCCTCAAAATCTTGGTTGCGGAATTGTGCCCACAATTTCTTACAACGGAACGTCCTCAAAGTACTCAGTCATCGGCTTCGACATTTTGAGAGACAAACTCGGTCAAAACAATTTTTACGCCGTTGGAAGCATTTCCACTGACAGCACAGACGATTATCTGACAGCTGGAATGGTGAACTACAACAGGTATGTTTTCTCTGCCAACGCCTTTTTAAGTCCAGGTTTGAAGTCTTTTGCGGTCCAATTTTCCTTGCCGATAACCAATTTGCTTTTCGAAAGAGACGCACTCTTTTATCCCTCATTTGGTTACACAATTCAAGCAAGTGGAACACATGTGAGCGATCAATTTGAATTTTCAGGAATGGCGAAATGGAATCCTTCTTTCATCCCAAATAATTTTGCGAGTGTGGAATCGTTCTATTCTAATTGGAAAATTGATTTTTCGGCTCTCAAACCATCAACTCCTTCTTATAACGTCTCTTTGAGTAGTGCGTTTCCGATTTTTTCCAACGTTATGAATGTTGGAATTGTGCTTAAGAATAGTTCCATTAAATTTTTTCAATCGCTGAGTTTTCCGAGATTGTACATCGATCTGTACGGGTTGACGGGCCAATTTGGCTTAAAATATCTCGACGTTTCTCAATACTCTTCATACCAATTCAAGAGCGGAAACAGCGTGATCGGGTTAAAATGTGGTTTGGGATTCGATTTTTACGAGAGCTTTGAGTTGGAAGGACATTTGGGGTACTCTATAAAAACGCAAAAATGGCAAGTTGGTTTGAAATTTTGACGTGCGTATGTTAAAATAACCTTCGTAAGAATTGAAAGGAGGATGGCAAATGGCGAATTCCAGATCTGCCAAGAAGCGTGTGAGATCTTCTGAAAGAAAAAGGATCGTGAATCAAATTGCAAAGACCAAGTTTAGAACGGCCGTAAAGAAGGCCATACTTTCCGCAGAGAGTGGTGAAACTGAAGATCTCTCATCTAAGATCAGTGAAGCGTTTTCCAAAATCGATAAAGCTGCCAAAATAGGCGCAATACACAAAAATCAAGCATCCCGTAGAAAATCAAGATTGATCAAAAAGATCAGAGCCTTAACTTCTCAAAAACAAACAAATTGAATTGTGGGTATTGAATTGTGAAGATCTCCGTTAATTTGCGGGGATCTTTTAGTTTTCTTGAACTTAATGAGGCAACTTTCAGTCGAATAGAATGGGTGGTAGGTTTCTTTGGAAAACTCTAATCTGGTAATCAGATTGAAGCGTGGAGATCCCAGGGCATATGAAGAGCTTTACACGGAGTACGTCGAAAAGATCGGAAGAATTGCAAAAACTTACCTTGGGGTAGACGACGTTGAAGATGTTATTCAAGAAGTTTTCATTAGGGTGTACAAAAACATTAAGAAGTTTCGAGGAGATTCTGCGTTGTCAACCTGGGTGTACCGTATAACCGTCAATGTATGCAAGGATATGCTCTCCAAGAAACGTAGGCGACGTGAAATTTTAACGAGTTTTGGTATGGAAGAAGATGAAACTAAAACGCTACCAGAACCAGTAGAATACACTCGCCCATCTGATGAATATTTGAAAGAAACTTCAGCTGAAGAAATACACAAAGCCATAGATTCTTTGGCAAAAGAAGATCGACTTTTGATAACACTCAGAGAAATAGAGAATATGAGCTATGCCGATATTTCTAACATTGTTGATAAACCAATAGGTACGGTGAAAAGTCGCTTACATTATGCCCGTGAAAGGCTCAAAGAATTGCTCGAGAAGAATCTCAAAGTGCTGGGGAGAGATCATGATGGAGTGTAAAGAGTACAGAGAAAAATTTATTCATGAAAACCTAACCGAAAGTGAACGAAATGAATTCACGGAACATTTGAAAGATTGTGCTGAATGCCGGGCTTTTGTGGAAAATTACAACAAAATGAAAGAATTTATGAAAGCTCGAACGGAGTTCAAGTCTTCCAGCAATCTCAAGAGTAAAATTGTTTCGAAGGTGAAATTTCGTAACAGAACGAGATTGCTTTTCAAGATAGCCCTTCCCACGGCTGCGGTGATCGTTTTTGGAACATTCTACGTGTCAAATCCTTTTTCAGCAAATCGTGTTGCGTACGAAAAGGTGGCGTCTACGGGAATAAAAATGCTCAATTCCAGCTATGCCACGCCTGTAAATTCTCAATCTAATCTCGATTATCTCGTGAAAATAAAATATGCGAGTGATCAATTTTGATGAAACTGTTTAGTTTGTTTGTTTTATCGTTGTTGATGGTATCCGTCGCATTCTCATCTTTAATTAACGACGTGGTAACTTCTTATGCCTCTCAAATAATAGAGGGACACAGGATAGTTGTTGAGCAAAGTGGAAGTACAACAAGAATCAGGTATGAAAATATCTTAAGAGACGGTTACAACGAGATCGTTAAAATTGTGGCTCCAAAACAGTTTGAGTGGGCTCGAATAGATAAGAGAACTTATATCGTTTTTGGGAATGAGATGAAAATTTCTCCAGCCACCATCGTCGATGCGGAACAAACTTTCATAAAGAGCATTGCAGCTTCTTCAACAATTCTTTCCTCTTCTACAACGTATTTCCATGGAATGAAGTCTTACAAACTCGTCGTTAAAAGTCAGGGAGCAACTTATGTGGCGGTAATATTGGATCCCTCTTTGCTCATTGGATATTTAAAAATCGAACGCAAAAAGGGAGATATAACGATAAGCTACGATAGGATTAACGTTGTTCCGGTCTCGTATTTCAAAGCCATACTCGGAAGGTTTAAGATCATCAAAAAACCACCGAGTGCCATGGAAATTTACGTTTGGAAACTCGTCTCGAAGCTCGATGACGTAAGCGTTACTACCATAACCATTAACAACACTTCTGTTGCGATTGTATCCGGGAAAACGAAGTTCGATAAAATGGTAGTCGCGTATGTTTTCCAAAATGCTAAAAGCATTTCGACGGGCGATCTGGTGGCACAATTCAAGATCAAGGGATTCACCGCCATTAGCGTAGAACGCGAACACATTAATATTGTTTTAGCCACAAAGATGAAGATAAGTCAATTGAAAAAATGGATCGATTCCATCTTTAAATGAAACCACACCCAAAGGTAGGTGTGGTGATTTTTATCGGATCTCTTCACGATAGTGTGGATAATATTTTTCGAATAACAACATTCTTTGACATCTTTAGTACCGCTTTTACAAGCGGTGAGTGTAATCTTTTTGAAGCCTTGTCAAAACTGATTCAGACGTTTTTTGGAGTCTTTGACCACACCGTCATCCTGAAAGTTCCGTAGGAACTATTCAGGATCTCCAAGCAACTAACAAGGTGGATCGAGATTCTGAATCAAGTTCAGAATGACACAAAAAACAGAGCACGCTGCATACTAACATCC
This sequence comes from Mesoaciditogaceae bacterium, assembly GCA_015486145.1. Classification (GTDB taxonomy): domain Bacteria; phylum Thermotogota; class Thermotogae; order Mesoaciditogales; family Mesoaciditogaceae; genus WFSH01. Next base: position 30 of record WFSH01000108.1, on the reverse strand, counting down.
TGTTAGATTCGCTTTCTCGGCACATCCTGT
>WFSH01000107.1 GCA_015486145.1 Mesoaciditogaceae bacterium | reverse complement strand
GTTTTTTTGTCATTCTGAACTTGATTCAGAATCTCGATCCACCTTGTTAGTTGCTTGGAGATCCTGAATAGTTCCTTCGGAACTTTCAGGATGACGCTATGGTCAAAGATTTCAATAAAAGAGCGAATCAGTTTTGACAAGGCTTCAAAAAGATTACACTCACCGCTTGTAAAGCGGTACTAAAATGTCAAAGAATGTCGCTATTCAAAAAATAGCACTCACACTATCGTGAAGAGATCCAATACTTTTCTATGTGAATAATGTAAGAAACAAAGTAGAAAAATTGACAAAATCGGCTATAATGGTGATCGTGATTGAGGATCAAAAACTTTAAAATTCGTAGAGATTTGGAGATGAAATCATGAAAATCCGTGCTTTAGGTATCGTTTTTTTCTTCTTTCTATTCATGTTTTCTGCCCTTCAAGTTTTTGCCAACAATCCAAACTTTTGCGGAGTTCCAAAGTGGAAATTTGACACTGGCGGAGCAATATATTCTTCTCCAGCCGTGGGAACAAACGGAACGGTTTATGTGGGAAGTGAAAATGGGAGATTTTTTGCACTCACTCCTTCTGGAAATCTGCTGTGGGATGTGTATTTCAATCACGCGATCTATTCTTCTCCGGCTGTAGATGCGGCAAACATCTATGTGGCCACCTTATCTGGTAAGATTTACGATATCAGCAAAAATGGAAAAATAAAGTGGTCATATGACACTGGGGCTCCCATCTACGCCTCCCCAGCTGTTGGAAAAGATGGAACAATTTACGTGGGGAATGTTCGCGGAACGATTTATGCTATCAAACCCACTGGGAAACTAAAATGGAAGTATGCCATCAACGCTGAAATACACTCTGGCATCTCCATAGATGGGAAAACACTGTACGTTGGATCTGGAACATGCCTTTACGCGCTTGGCAAAACTGGAGTTGTGAAATGGATTTTTCCTTCCAACGGGGAGATATATTACTCGTCACCAGCCATTGGGAAAAACGGCACTGTTTATTTTGGAGATCGTCGAGGAGATTTTTACGCGGTCAATCCAAACGGCGAACTGAAGTGGATTTATCCGTGTGACAGTTACATAGATTCATCTCCAGCTATAGGGAAAAATGGAACGATCTACTTTGGCTGTGATGATGGATACCTCTACGCTTTAAATGCGAATGGAACTCTTAAATGGAAAATATTCCCCATGAGTTATATATACAAATGGGGAGCAATAATTTCTTCCCCGTTGATCGGGAACAATGGAACAATCTATTTTGGAGACTTGAACCACGTCGTTTGTGCCGTCAATCCAAACGGAAAGTTGAAATGGCAATTTTTAACGGCGGAAATGGTTTGCTCTTCTCCAGCACTTTACAAAGGAACGTTGTACGTTGGAAGTTATGATGGATATCTTTACGCTTTTAACGTTGAAGCTACTTCTCTTGCCAATACATCGTGGCCAAAGTTTCGCGCTAACCTTTCAAATAATGGGAGGAATAAACGATGAAAAAATCTCTTATTGATTTAGTTATCGTGGTAAGCTTTGTGTTCCTTTTTCAACTCTCTTTTTCGACTCCGATAGGTAGAATAGTTTGGAAATGCGATGTTGGTCCCTCACTTACTTCTCCTGCGATTGCCAGTAATGGAACTATTTATGTTGGTGATTTAGAAGGATACATGTGTGCCGTTAGCCCAAATGGGACGATAAAATGGAAATACAAGACAGGTGCTCCGATTTTAAGTTCACCGACGATTGGAAAAGATGGAACCTTGTATTTTGTGAACAACGATGAATTTCTTTATGCCTTAAAAAGTGACGGTACTTTGAAATGGAGAAAGAGAATCGCTTATGGAATAATTTCAAACATGATCTTTTCCGTGTCTGTTGGAAAATATGGGAGATTGTATGTTGGTAACGATTATTCTCTTTATTCTTTTGATAAAAACGGAGATTTAATATGGAAAAAGGAATTGAGTGAGCGCATAAACACCTCTCCATCCATTGGAGAAGATGGAACTGTATATGTTGGAACGGAAAGTGGAACGTTGTACGCAATATCTTCCAACGGGAAAACAAAATGGAAATTTTCAGCCGGTGGTAAGATTATCTCTGATATCTCCATAGATAAAAATGGAGTGATTTACTTTGGAGATTCAAATGGATATCTCTATGCGGTGAACGAAAACGGAACCCTTGATTGGAGTTTTAACGCTCAAAAAGCCGTGTATTTGCCAGTTTCCACGGGGAAAAGTTTCGTTGGAGATGTGGTATACCTCGCCTGTGGTAACTCCGTTTATTGCATTGATGAAAATGGCCTTGACCTGTGGACTTATCACGTGAAAGGTAATTTTTTAATCAGTTCAACCGTAGTTGGAAGAAATTTGAATGGTCCAGAACATGTCTACTTTGCGTACGGAAATAGCATTTATTCTCTCACTTCCTACGGAAGCGAAAGCTGGTCTTTGTCGTTTGAAACAGAGATATTGTCTCTTCCGGCGATGCTTAACAATGGAGATCTCTGCATAACAAGTATGGGTGGTTACCTTTACGCGATAAAAACTGCATCTCTTGGCCTTGCAAACTCTCTGTGGCCAAAATTTCACGGCAGATATGGCAACGAGAACTCTTACTTTGAATTGAATAGGAGTGAATCCAAATGAAAAGAACGATCGGTTGGTTGATGATATTCACCTTACTCCTCATCGTTATCGTCAACGCGCAGAACCTTCAAAGTAGGGCGGTTAACCAAGTTTTACAATTGATAAAGAATTACTTTTACAACGCGCAAAACGTGAATATACAAAGCCTGAAAGGCGACACGATTCAACAAATCGTGAAAAGTTTGAAAAGCAGGTTTACGTATTACATACCTCCCAATCGAACAGCGGCAATGAATATCGTAAACAACTCCGAATACAAAGGTGTGGGGATGCAGACCACCTGGAATGCCACCACGCAAAAAATTGACGTGTTATCCATCATGACTGGAAGTCCGGCGTGGAAGTCTGGTTTGAGGGCAGGTGACGAGATCGTAGAAGTCAACGGAACGCCCGTTGAACGTCTCGGCAAAAACTCTCAAAACGATATAGACAAAAATTTACAAAAATCAGCCGTGCTCGTTGTTTACAGACCTTCCACGAGATCTACAATGACATTGAAGGTAAAGCACGTGGCCTTAAAATTGAAAACCGTTAAGTACGATCTTTTGAAAATAAAAAAATTCAAGATTGCATACGTACAAATAACAAATTTCACCGAAGACACGTATGAAAATTTCACTTTAATCATTTCAAAAGTGATGAAATGGCATCCAGATGGTTTGATCATAGATTTGAGAGACAACCCTGGAGGAGTTGTAATGTCTGCGAACGATATTTTTAGCATGTTCGTTTCGGGGGAAAAGATTTTTAGTGTCATCAGATTTGGAGACAAATTGGTCAAACCCATTTACACGAATGGCATCAATTCGATCATAAAATTGCCGATTGTTCTTCTGGTGAATAAAGACACGGCTTCATCGGCAGAAATGTTTTCCGCTGCCATGAGATTTTATTTGAAGACACCATTAGTTGGCATAAAGACATTTGGAAAATCGGCAATTCAGGGAGTTTTTCATCTCGTTAACGGTGGTTTCCTTTTATTGGTGGAAGCTCACGCCATTAATCCAGAAGGAAAAGACATAGCTGGGGTGGGAGTGAAGCCAGATTATGTGGTTAAAAATTCGAAAAGATGGAACAGACAATTCAAATTTCGTATCTGGAGAGACATGCTCAAAACGAAAGTGAAGTTGGATCTTTCAGGAGATCACCAGCTCCAAAAGGCTATCTCTGTGCTCATCAAAGAAATTGTGAAGTTCTCTTCACAAGCGTGAAGAGATCTATTGTAGGGACTCAGGGAGGGAATTGTTTTGAAATTCGACTTTGGTGATGACTTTTTGTGGGGAGTGTCAACAGCGGCCCATCAAACCGAGGGTAACAACACGAACAGTGATTGGTGGAAATTTGAAACGGAAGGGAAAGTTAAAGG
>WFSH01000106.1 GCA_015486145.1 Mesoaciditogaceae bacterium | reverse complement strand
CAGAAATAAATGCCGAATATTCTCAACAACGTAGGGGCACGGAATATCACGAAAATTTGTCATCATATTCAACACGTAGGGGCACGGCATGCCGTGCCCGTACACGTGCTCCAACAAACGTCTGAATCAGTTTTGACAAGGCTTCAAAAAACTACACTTACCGCTTGTAAAGCGGTACTAAAATGTCAAAGAATGTTGTTATTTAAAAATACTACCCACACGATCGTGAAGAGATCCAGAAATAAAGAACATGTGGAATCGTGAGACTCAAGATCCTCACAACTGTTAAACGTTATTTTGAGCATCAAAATTTAAAATATACACTTACGATGTTATAATTAGAAATTGTACAATTTATTTTTTTGGAATATATTCCTCTAAAGAAGTGATTTTTGTGGAAAGTGCGGTTACAAAGAAAAGAGCATACGGGGCGTTCGTTTGTGTTATGGTCTCTTATTTTTTGCCATCCATGACCCGAGCAAGTGTTGGAACTGCCATGCCACAAATACTGAATGATATTGGTGGGTTATCCATGTATTGGTGGGTTTTCGATGCTTTCATACTCTCCGTGGGATTGGTCATTCCCATTTTTGGAAAGCTTTCAGATATTTTGGGTAGAAAATATTTGTACATAATAGGCCTGTCTGTTTTCGTTGTAGCTTCCTGGTTTGGTGGAATGGCACAAACAATAGACTGGCTTATAGGCGCAAGTGCCGCTCAAGGTGTCGGAGCGGGCATGATCATAGCGATAGGTCCAGCAATTGTTGGTGACTATTTCCCTCCGAAAGAACGTGCAAAATACCAAGGATTTATAGGTGGTGTACTTGCCGCTTCTAGCGTTATCGGTCCGCTGATAAGTGGCTATTTAACAGATACTGTTGGATGGCGATGGGTTTTTTTCATGAACATACCTCTCGGACTTTTCGCAATACTCATAAACATTTTATTTCTTTCAAAGTATTCTCCAAACGTCGATAAAAACTCTAAAATTGATTACAAAGGAATTTCAACGCTTGGAGTCATGCTATTTGCAATGCTGTTGGGGTTCACATATGTTTCAATAGAAAACACATGGTTCGATCGTAAAACTTTGGTTCTCTTTCTAATTTCTTCGATATTTTTTCTCATCTTTTACCATGTTGAACGCCGACAAAAATACCCGGTCATAGACTTTAAGCTGTTCAAAAATGAAATTTTTTCCATTTTCAACATCCTGAGTTTCCTCATGGAATTTGCAATGTACGGCTCCTTCATTTACATACCACTTTTTGTTCAAGCCGTCCAAGGGAAAACCGCCTTGAACACCGGTGTGATACTCGCTCCAATGATGTTATCAGCAGTTTTAACAAGCATTATCAGTGGAGTGTACTTCTCAAAAACTGGAAAATACAAAGCGATCACCATCGCGGGTATAGCTTTGATGGCTTATGGACTCTACAGGATGTCTTACCTAACGCCAACATCTTCGTATTCCGTATTTTCAACTGATATGATAATAATCGGACTTGGAATGGGTTTGGGACTGAGTATACCTTACAGCGTCGTTCAAGGAGTAATTTCAAAAAAATACATGGGGTTATCCCTTTCCTCTTTGAGATTTTTTGAAAATGTAGGGGGAACAGTTGGAGCGGCGGTGATCGGTACTTTTGTCGACACGTATTACATTACCAAAGTTAACACTCTTCCCAAAATTCTTAACTATATCATGCCCAAACAATTTTTACATTGGATGCACAGTCCGCAGCTTTTGATGGCCAAACACAGGGTGATCTCATCAGCTCCCCCTTTCGCACGTCCCACATTGGAAAGTTTGCTATCGAAGATGACAATTTGGTTCTCTCAATCAATAGATAACGCTTTTTTCATAGCGTTTCTCGTCATGAGTTCAGCCGTTGCCGTGGCTATCTTTCTGAAAAGAGTAAAAATAACAAATTAGAGAGTTCTTCGAGATTGTAATAAAGAGAACCATAAATTTGTAAAATTTGGAGGCGTAAGTGGCTTTTTTAAAACATTTGAAAGATGAAAAACTTTTTCTCATCCTTGTTTTTCTCGCTTTTTTTCTACTCGTTGTGAAACCACAATCGATCTCGAGTTTAAGCAATTCTGTGGATTGGAATACGATCATCACCCTGACAGGCCTCCTCATCATTTCAACCGGTATCAAAGTGAGTAATATGTTGGATAAAATTTCCAGGCGGGCCCTTAGTCGTGTTAAAACAGAAAAAGGGTTATCTTTTTTTATGATCATTCTATCTGTTGTGCTTGCAATGTTCCTGACAAATGATATCACGCTGTTTATAGTCGTTCCCTTAACTTTGAGTCTTCAGAGTTTTTTAAAAAATGATATCAAAAAGATAATCATATTTGAGGCTTTAGCCGTAAATGTTGGTTCAACTTTAACCCCCATAGGCAACCCACAAAATTTACTTTTATGGCACTTATGGGGAATAAGTTTTCTGGAATTTATGTCGCAACTTTTGTTGTTAGAAGTTATAATGATGGCGGTGTTGATCGCGTTTTCCGCGATCGTTTTTAAGAAGCATGAACTCAAAATGGTTAAAAGAAAACAATCACACGTCGATCGTAACCTCTCGATCTTTTCATTTGCATTCTTGACATCTTATGTTGTTCTCTTGGAACTGCATGTGGCAAAGTTCACCGTTGTTTTGTTTTTCATCTTTTACTTGCTCTTTTACAGGAAGGTTTTAAAAGAAGTCGATTGGTTCCTCCTGATCATCTTCATTTTGATGTTTGTTGATGTACATATTTTTTCGCAATTTGGCTTCGTTATCAAAACAGTTAGAGCTATGAATCTTCACAATTCTTCTCATGTCTTTCTTCTATCGTTGGCATTTTCACAAATTGCGAGCAACGTTCCCGCAGCAATATTCGCTTCAAAGTTTTCCAAGGCATATCTGGCAATAACGTACGGTGTAAACATAGGTGGCAACGGGTTTGTGATTGGTTCGTTAGCCAACATAATAGCTTTAAGAATGACAAAGAGAAAACGAATATATATGGATTTTCACAGGTATTCTCTAATTTATTTTGTAATAACCGCATTCATGGGCTACATACTTCTCAAATTGTTCTTAAAATAAAAAGATCTCTTCGAGATGGTGTGGGTAGTATTTTTCGAATAGCGACATGCTTTGACATTTTAGTACCGCTTTACAAGCGGTGAGTGTAATCTTTTTGAAGCCTTGTCAAAACTGATTCGTTATTTTATTAGAGTCTTTGACCTTAACGTCATCCTGAAAGTTCCGCAGGAACTATTCAGGATCTCCAAACAACTAACAAGGTGGATCGAGATTCTGAATCAAGTTCAGAATGACAAAAAAACAGAGCACGCTGCATACTAACATCCTGTTAGATTCGCTTTCTCGGCACATCCTGTG
>WFSH01000105.1 GCA_015486145.1 Mesoaciditogaceae bacterium | reverse complement strand
TATCCACACAGTTCAACGTTCCAATAGTGGTTGATCAAAGTGTTAGCGGTCAGATCACCGCGAATTTGAACGATGTGAGTTTAAACGAAGCTTTATCTTTACTTTGCAAGAAAGCCGGACTTTTTTATTTTGAAAAAAACGGCGTGTACTTTGTGGGTACGTCTGCCTCATCGGCTCTGATGAAGTTGTACGGCTACGAGACCAAGGTATTACCTCTGAAATATCTCAGCGCAGAGGGAGCGTTGTCGTTTTTAGGAGAATATTCTAATTACATTTCTTACGCTCAGGGCGTTTCTCTGTTGCTCTTTTCGGGGCCAAAAGAGGTTTATGACAGGGTCTTAAAAATTTTGAAGGACGTTGATGTTGAGTCGCGAAAGGTTTACATCACATACACTCTCTACGAGATCACCAAAGCCGAATGGCAAAACGGAGGTCATAATTTGGGAATCTTGAGTGAATTGCAAAAATCGAACAACAATTTCATGAGTGTGAATTTTGATGAATTTTTTAGAGAATCGAGACACTTTACTTTTAAATCTTATGAATTCGCATTGGTAGGTACCGGGAAGACAGCGATGTTCAACGTTCAGGATTTGGGAGCTTCTGCAAGTGTTCAAGTGAACTCGACATCTTCCAGCGAAACCGCTTTGACGGTTAGCGTTTTTACATCTAAGGCAACTGCAACAGCTTTGAATGTCAAATCGAGTTTTAAGCTTTCAAAGGGAAAAGTTGAAATCGCCAAGATGGAAAGCAAAAATAAGATGTTTGTTTTGGAATTTTCCGCGGTAAGACCTTCTCGTGAAATGTCGTCGTTGGCAAATTTGTGGCCATGGTCTTCGAAAGAGGAAAAAGAGAATTTTTCCTTGGAAGGACGCCTGGACTACCCAGATTTAGATATGTTTGTGAGATACAAAAACCTTGCGATGGCTCTTAACGTGGAAAATGTTTATAATTCTCCTTTCAGCGTTTATGTGGGACTGAGTGGAAAATTCACAAATGATTTGTACGGATATTTGTTGATTGGAGCAACGCTTCCGGCGAGTTCTTTGGACAATTACAGGATGAAGCTGATGGCCGTTCAAAATTTGAAAAAGTTTGGTGCTTTGGCTTCATCTGGGTATCTTTCCGTTGATTCGCCGCTAAACAACATGTCGAATGTCAAGGTGAATTATGTTGGTAATTTGGAATACGAAATCGGTAATTTCTTGATCGGTGGGAGTGTTCATTACACGTATGACGGTGGTGTGCAGTCTTTTGTGCCTTACATTTCCGGTGGTTTAGTTTGGAGGGATGGCAACGTTGTGAGATTTCTATACTCTCCTTGGACGAATGAGTATGGAGGAGAAATAGATTTCGGAATGTAATTTTTTTGAAAAGATTGGGATGGAGTTAGGAATATGAAAAAATCGTTTGTTCTGATAATTTTAATTTTGATGATAGTTTTGATTTCAACGGCTTTTGCGGATGGAGGATGGCTGAACGCCGAAAGTGAAATACAAAAGAGCGTTCAAGCTAACTCTCCAAAACCTCCTCGTGTAAACTTTATCGATTTGAACGCTTCAATGACGAATGTTCAAAATGTTTTTGTGGGGAAAACTCGCAAAGCTAAAAAAGTTCCGGTAGGTTGTGAGGAAAAAGTACCTTATGTTTTTATAGAATTTTTCAGTGCTCAAAAAATTGAAAATGTTCTTGATGGAAAAGAAGAATGGACAAAACATAACAATTTTATACAAGGAATAGTGGTTTACAGCGGTAAAAACCTGAATGAATTCTTTGCATGTCCAAATCCAATGAACATGGGGACGTATACGATCACCAACGCAGGAACTTACACGTTTCCACTTTCTTTTATGTCGATCACGACGAACGCTTCTATAACCGTGACCGTTCAAGACGGTGGACATTTGACAAATGTTTCAAATTCAAACGATACAATTCAATCGTGGAATGGGTTCGTATCTCTTACAGCGACAGCGAGTTTAACGTCGCTATTGAAGCGTTGGCACAACAAAATGATCAAAACCAAGAAACTTCAAAGAGTGCTTTTTAGAAAACCGAAAACTTTCTCGGCTCCGAAGGCCTCTTTTGAAATAGATAATCCTACGCGTGAATTGCAGTGGAGCTTATGGAGCTGGTGGTTAAAAGTTAAAGTACCTTATGACACCCCTGCGGGCGTTTATAAAGACACCATAAAGATCACGGTACATGCAAACGTGGATTGGTGAATGAAAATCAATTTCATTAGAGAGTGTGTTGGGTGCAGTTAGAACAATAAAAACCCCCTTCTATGCATTGTCATTCACACACTCTCATCGATTTTTCGTCTGAAGGAAAGAAATACGATGAACTTATAACAGTTGTCAGCGAAGGTGGAGTTTTTTGCATTGTTTCGTAGAATAATTTTGTTTTATGCTTGGTGGTTATGAAAAGTGAAGGGGGATTATTCCCCCTCCTTTTTTGTTTTCTTCATTCTTTTGTCCAGCGTGTATTTGATGATCAATTTGTTGAGATACCGAGGGGTGATCCCAAGTTTTTCAGAGGTTTGCCGTTTGTCCCATTTGTAAATTCTTAGAACTTCTTCAACGTACCTTCTTTCAAGTTCTTCAACAACACGACTTTTGATATGAGATAATTGTGGGAAAGCACTGCTTTGGATTATCGCGTTGACGAGAGAAGATACGTGTTCGAAAATCGGATTCTCTATTCTACTGTCTTCTTTTGTGCTTGTGTTACTCACGTTTAAAGAAAAAACTCTGGAATCCGTTGATAGGTATTCAATAGTTCCAGAAAAGATATACTTTTCGAGAATATTTTCAAGTTCTCTGACATTTCCAGGGTAGTTGTAATTGAGAAGGTTTTCTCTTTCTCTATCTGTAAGATCGTCAAAGGTGACTTTCATGCCTCTTGATTTGAAAAAGTGATTGGCAATGAGGGGAATGTCTTTTTTTCGCTGGCGAAGGGGTGGTATTCTTAAAATGTTTTCAGAGAGTCTGAAAAAGAGATCGCTCCTTATCATTTTGGGATTTTTATTGGTGGCCGATATGAACTTCACATCCACTTTTCTGGGCGAGGGATCGCCTATGGCATAATAGATACCTTGATCGACCACGTACAACAATTTTGCCTGAATGTTCGATGAAATTTCGGCTATTTCATCTAAAAACATGTGACCACCATTTGCCTTTTCCACCATCCCAACTTTTTTGGAGTCCGCGCTTGTAAAAGCACCCTTGGCGTGACCAAAAAGTTCGCTCTCTATGAGTGCCTCTGGCATTGTGGCACAATTCAACTTCACCATTTGTTTGGCCTTTCGAAGAGAAATTTTATGAATAGTCTCGGCAAGGAACGTTTTCCCCGTACCAGTTTCTCCGAGCAGCAACACGTTACCGTCGTGAAAGGCATAATGCAAGATGCTACGTTTTAAATTCATAATTTCGGTGGTTCTTCCAACAAAATTGTCTATATTTTTTTTGACTTCTTCTATAAGTTCGAAAACCACGTTTTCGGCGCTTTTGCCATCTGCACATTCCACCCTCGCATTTATGAGTGGAGAGATGTTACAATCGCCATCTGTGACGATCACTGAGTGAATCCCTGCCACTGTGCCCAGTGCCTTTGTTATTCTTTCCATTTCTTTTCTTTTGATGGTACATGAATCGGTAAGATTTAAGAATACAACACCGTTTTTGAACTTTCTCAGCGTCGTATCTCCAATTTCTGAAGGTTCATTTAGAGAGAAAAATTCTTGATCGTAGAATGTATCCCGGATGTTTTTTATGGAGGAGAAACCCAAAAAATACAATCTCATTTTAATCGCTGGCCCCCTTCGGAAATATTTTATCACATTTTTTACAGCATTGAAATATGATGTGTAAAAAGGGTAACGATTTCTTTTGTAAGTTGGAACAAAGTCGTTCAAAAACACCTTGTTATCAAGTAAAAAACCGAGCATCTTCGAAGTACTGTCAAAATATTTGTCTTTATGATTTGAATTTTTAGAAGCTACTTTTTTCGAAACTGAGGTGGATTTTGCCACCGATCTGATCGTTCACCATGGCAATTGTGAAACCGAGGTTTGCATTCATCGTCCCGATATTTTTGCTCAGAGATAAATCCAGAATCGTGCTGCTTTTTTCGAGAATGGCTTGGAGTGAATACTGTGTTTTTCCAAGGTACTTTGTGACGGTTAAGTTTACAGATGGAGAGCTTCCAAGAGAGAGCGAAATGTTTCCAAAGGTGGCATCGATTGTGGTATTCAAAGTCGAAGTTAACTTGGGTGGTGAATTTTGAAGGCAGAGTCCCACCGAGATCGGAATTTTTTTAAACAGCCATTGATTTTTTATACTTAAGGATGTTTCAACCGTTGCAGAGCCGTCTTTACTCATACTAAATCCGGCATAAAATGGACCAAGTGATTTTGAAATTTTTAGGCCAATGTTTTTGGAATTAAAACTTGCCTCGAGTGTGATCGGTGTTGAGATGTTCAACATGGAACTCATTTCAAAGATTTTACCGAAAGATTGTGTTAAGTTCAAAGAAAAGTTTTCATTTGATACGTTTTCCGCAGCCACCGTTTCTGAACTTCCGGCGGTTAAATTCAGATCGATCGGATCGGACGAAAAATTGAATGAAAAGTTGGGATTTCTCCCAACGTAAAAAGTTGTTTGGTTTTTTGGCGTTTTAACGGAAACTTGGAAAGCTTGCTCGTTTGATTCAAATTTTAGAGAACCGTACGAGTTTTGAGCCAAAATGGAAATATCTCCACCTTCGTTCAGTGCCACTCCCATCGGTGTTCTAAATCCTTTGGTGTTGTAATCGCCATTTACGGTGATTTGGCCTCCTTCGAGTGGAAAGATGTAAGTGCCTTCCACTTTGAAAGATGGTATTTTGTCCACGTTTATGTAAGTTGAAATCGAAAGGGAAGGCAATATGTTGGAGAGTTTGGTAAAGGCGAAAAATTGATTTGTAGGTGTGGCGAATGCGGCAAAAATCGATGTTTCGAGGGCGTAATTCTTGTTTTTTACCTTGCCTCTCAGTGTGGCCACGTAAGTGTGTGAGGGTGAATTCATGCTTTGATACATCACCGTCACCACGTCCCCACGAACGAGATTTGGGATGAACACCTCTCCGGTGAGATAATTCACAACGCACTCATTCAGTGGTATTTGCATGCCGTTCACGTAAATTTGAAGACTTTGATACGCGATTGGGCCCAAAACGATAGGAGTGTTTGGATCTTGAATTTTGAAGATCCCCTGTTTAACAGAACCACGAAGTTGACCTGCAGAGAAGTTGGGAGTGGAGAGCCCCACAATGGAAAACGCCTTGGTGCCATAACTCACAGTTTGCACCGTTCCGAAACTGAGGTTGTTTGGCAAGTACTGAATTACCAAGTTACTGATGGAATTTTCTCCAATGTTACCCGACACGAAAAAAACGTTTGACACTTCCCCACTGAGACTTAAATTGAGATCTTGAGAAACCGTAAGGCCTTTCGAGGTGTTTATAGAAGCGAGGGCGGTCGAGGAGCCAAAGCCGTAAGAGAGGCTGATGGTGTGATCGATTTGCATACTTAATCCAAAAATCATAGTAGAAAACTCAAGTACCCAAAACGCTCCCAACACCGATTTTGCGACCGTTTTTAGCTTCTCCAAACGTGATCACCTTCTTAGATGGGAATTGTATTTTTTCGACCACAATTGCACCTTCTCCACAAGTTATCAAAGCAGAAGAGGAACGAATCTCTAAAATTTCTCCAAGAAGTTTTCCATCAGAATCAGAAATCCCCTTGAAACCAAACAATTTCACGGTGGCACCGTTGAAGAGTGTTTTTGCTCCCGGTGTGGAGTCAAATGCCCGTATTTTATTTCCCACTTTTTGGGCCGTTTCACTCCAATCTATGAAAGTGTCTTCGGGAGAGATTTTCGGAGCGCGAGAAGGTTCTCCAATTTGCGGTTTTAACGGTATGTTGGGATTTTCGAGGAATTCTTTCACCATTTGTGCTCCCAAATTCGAGAGTTTTTCCGAAAGGGTGTTGAAAGTGTCAAGAGGATCTATTTTTAATTTTTTTGTGGCTGCCACCATTCCACTGTCCATGCCTCTGTCTATTTTGAACAGTGTTACCCCCGTTTCTTCTTCTCCGTTGAGAAGCGCATGCTGTATTGGGGCCGCTCCGCGGTATTTTGGAAGTACGGAAGCGTGAATGTTGTAAAAGCCAAGTTCTATTGTGGAAAGCAGGGCATCTTTCAAGAATTGCCCGAATGCAACGACGATCGCCACATCGGGTTTTAATTCTCGTATCTTCTTTACCACTTCAGGTGAGTTCACGTTTGCCACTTCCAAAATATTCATTTTGTTGGACAAGGCAAAACTCGCTACTGGCGTTGGCGTTGGCCTTCGACTTCTGCCCGCCGGTTTGGGCGATTGAGTTATAACGAGCGGGACGTCGTGATATTTTGAAATGATCTCAAGAGATTTAATGGCAAATGAAGATGATCCCAAAAAAAGCACTCTCATTTTAAACTTCGCTCTCTTTCAATTTTGAGAAGAAGCCTTTATGGCTTTAAGAATCTCGGCGCTTTTTCGCTTTATTTCGTCGAGTTTGGATTTCAGCATACGTCTTCTCACCACGGTGAGATAATCTATGAACAATTTTCCGTTCAGGTGATCAAACTCGTGCTGGAAAACACGGGCTTCGTAACCCTCCAATTTTTTCACATATTCTTCGCCGTGTTGATCGAAATATCTCACTCGTATGGACACTGAACGTGGAACTTTATCAAATATTTCCGGAAAACTCAGGCATCCTTCCTCTCCGATTTCCTCTTCAGTGGATTTTTCAAGGATTTCCGGGTTTATCACAACGTTTAATTTTTCTCCAACATCGTACAAGAAAACTCTCTCTGAAATGCCAATCTGTGGAGCTGCCAATCCAACGCCGTCTTCGACGTACATGGTTTCACTCATTTTTGTCACAAAATCAGAACTCACGGATGTTGGATCAATCGGATTGGCGATTTTTCTCAAAACCGGATCTCCGTAGAGCCTTACTTTAAACATAGAATCACCTCTCACAAGAATTATATCATGTCGTTAAACGCTTCAAACCACAGGCATTTAAGATAATTGGTTTCTGGCATGGAGAGCAAATACGGATGATCGATCGGCAGTCCAGTCCATTTGATTGGTCTGATGATCCGGTTTTTGTCTCTCGCGCTTTTTCCCACACTTTTCAAAATCATCTCTTCATCTATGTTGTAAGCGCAGGAACATATTCCCACTATGCCGTTGTCGTTTAGGTGCTCGAAAATCTGATCCATTAAACGCTTGAACAGCTCGAGAGCTTTTTTCTTTTCTTCGCGTTTTTTGATGAGAGAAGGTGGATCGGCAACGATAAAATCGTATTTTCCGAGATGTTCGAGGTCAAACGCGTCTCCCTCTAAAAAGTTGACGTTCACTCCATTCAAAAGAGCATTTTTGCGTGCAATTTGTAGATCGTCTTTGGATATGTCCATTCCATCGACTTTCATTCCATTTGAAGCCATGGAAAGTGCAAAGCCACCGGTGTATGTGAAAAGGTCAAGACCTTTTCCAAAATGGAAGTTCTCCTTTACGAATTTTCGTGACTCGCGTTGATCGTAGAAAAATCCAGTTTTTTGACCGTTTACCACGTCCACCTCAAATTTTAGACCGTTTTCTTCAACGATTTTCGTTTCTGGCATGGGGCCATAGAGGAGACCTTTTTCTCTTGAAAGTCCATTTTCGGGAAGGGATTCGAAATCGCTGCGTTCGTAAA
This sequence comes from Mesoaciditogaceae bacterium, assembly GCA_015486145.1. GTDB lineage: Bacteria > Thermotogota > Thermotogae > Mesoaciditogales > Mesoaciditogaceae > WFSH01. The sequence goes on along the minus strand of WFSH01000105.1, from coordinate 4,061 downwards.
TCGATCTTGGAGAGTAAACATCGACAATCGCGGAAAGAATTTGAGGTTTCATTTTTTCCAGTGCAAGCGATCTGAATTGAACTACCAAAACATCGCCGTATCTGTCGACGATGAGACCTGGCAGAAGATCACCTTCAGCGTTTACCTCTCTTCTAAAGGGCGGAAGAGAAGTTCTTCTGGAAAGCGCCCTTTTGAATCTTCTGACGAAGAAGTCCTCGTCTATTTCTTCATACGATCTCGTGAGAACTTTTATAGAATTTTTTGCCCTTGAATTGTACAATCCTCGTCCGACAAATTCATCTTTGAAGAAGAGATTGACAATTCCGATGTCTTCGTTTCCATCCACTTCCACTATTTCATCTGAGAAAATCCATAGGTGGCCACGTCTGATCTTTTCGTACGCTCGGGCTTTCAATTTGGCGATTATCATCGTTTTGAGTTCGCGATGCTTTTGGCTATTGTGTAACGATGACCGCGAACCGAGACAAAGCACCCCTTTGAATTTGTCATTTTTACAGCCTGTATTAGGATTAACACACCGGCCGCTATGATCTTTTCACGCCCTTCTTCCATACCTTCAAGTTTTGAGAGCATATCAAGATCCATTGCGCACAGATTGTTGTACAAAGTTTTTACATCTTCTATCTTTAAAAATCTACCGTGCACACGTTCAGGATCGAATGATTTCTCATCGATGAGATCGGTAACCGTGGTCCCAGTGCCACCAATCGCAACGATGTTTCTGTTTTTGGGGATGGTGTTAAAAGCGTCTCTCAGCAATTCAGTTGCTCTGTTCAGCTGATCTCCAATAGGGTATGAATTCACAAACTTATCTGTTAGCACCGCCGCACCAAGTGGAAAAGTTTGCGCTGTAAACGTTTTTCCGTTGTAAGCAAACTCCACGCTTCCTCCGCCAATATCGACCACGATCGGATTCGTCAATCTCGAAAATTTGTCATCTTCGATAACGGAAAGGTACGACAGTTTCGCCTCTTCTAATCCTGAAAGCACCATCGACTCGTCGAATTTTTCCGAAAGGCCCCTGAAATACTTTTTATCCACTTTTCTGAAGATCTCCGTTCCCACCATCACACGCTTGTCGACCTTGTATTTGTCGCAAAGCTTGTGATAAGTGTTTATCACATTTTGAGCACGCCTCAGAGCTTCATCGTCGATCACGCCGTTTTTAAGGTGACCGAGGCCAACCACAGTTGAGATGTCCAAGAGGTAGTGAAGATGGTCGTTGAGTTTTTCAGCGATCAGCAACAGGAAAGAATTTGTTCCCGCATCGACGACGGCAATTCTCAATTTCATCATCACCTCTACATCAACTTTGAAACAAGATCACAAACATTTTTGAGAAAATTCTCGTCCTTTTGAGTGAACGGTTCGATTTTGTGAGAGTCTATGTCGAGTTCTCCAACTATTTCTCCGCCTTTGAAAATGGGTACCACCATTTCGGATTTCACCTTTGGGCTGCAAGATAAGTAGTTGGTTTCTTTGGTGACATCTTGGACGACAAAGATCTCTTTCGTCTCCGCAGCCTGTCCGCATATCCCATCTCCAAATTTTATCTTCACGTGTTCTGTAGGTTCGCCTTCAAACGGACCGAGAAAAAGCTCTTTTTTACCGGTATCGTTGACAAAATAAAAACCCACCCAATCGTAGTGATCGACGTTGTTTTTGAGAAATTTGCATATGGACTTTAATTTCTCATTTTTGGTTTGAGAATCGCAAATGATCTTTTCGATCTTTTTCAAAAGAGAATCGAATTCCACGGCTTTGTTCACGATTGAGACCCACCTCTCGATTTTTTCTTTTTCAAGTCATCCCAAATTTCAAAAGCCCTTCTAAGGTGTGGTATCGTTATGGAACCGCCAACCACGAGCGCTATCGAGAGAGCTTCTTCCATTTCAGAATCACTCACATTTTCTTCGGCACATCTGATCATGTGATATTCCACACAGTCATCGCATCTTAAAACCAAAGACGCGACAAGGCCCATCATTTCTTTTGTCTTTCTTGGAAGAGCCCCCTCAAGGTAAACTTTTGAGTCAAGGGCGTAAAATCTTTTTGTGTTGGTTTTCGCATATTTCATGACTATGTCGTTCAGATAATTCCTTCGCTTTTTGAATTTTTCGACCTCATTTGTGGGCATCTTCACCGTACTCCTTTCTTCTTTTCAAAATTGGAACGATCATCATCATTTCGAAAGCAATGAACAATGGGATCATGGCAAATCCCCAGAAAATACCTTCTACATTTGCAACTTGAGCTATGAGCCATTGCGAGATCGACGCTCCCACGCCGACGAAAAGCACGAAAATTCCCATGAGATTTCCTATTCTTCCGCCTGCTCTTTTGGTCAACATGGCTTGAATGGTTGGATAAGTGCTTGCGAAAGATAAGCCGCTTAAAAATATGAAAAAGACGGCAAGATAAATGTTGGAAGCGAGCATGGAAATCACAGCTGAAACGAGTGAAGAGATGACTATGGTAAAAAGCCACGTTTCCTCCTTGAATTTTAAAAAGCTCGCGGCGTACCTTCCAACGAACATCCCCATCCAGAATACGGATGAGCTAATAGCTGCCACTGTGATGTTTATTCCACGACCGCGAACTAAAAGCGTGCTGATCCACGAGGAATATCCCACTTCATATCCAACGTAAATCATGATCAGAATATCGATAATGAGAAGTGCGGGAGAAAAAATTAGCTTCAGATTTAGTTTTTCTTCTTTGGTTATTTTGGGCTCTTTGAGACGAAAAGAGATCACGAATGCGATTGAGGCGAAAAAAGCTTCGAAAAAATACACGGCACGCCAACCCAGTCCAAACTTTATGAATGCAGAAACAAAAAATGGACTGATAAGAGCTCCAAGTGCAAAAAGCGAGTTGACCCGGTTGAGTAAACTCGAAGCTTTTTGCTCGGCAAATGCACCGACCAATGAACCAACGGCAACTTCTATGAAGCCAGCGCCTATATTCGCTATCATGTCTGCGGCTGCTATCTCAAAAAAATTTTTGCTGAGCGCAAACATAAAAGCACCCAACATCATGAAAAACGCACCTCCAACGGCTATGCGTTTTAGACCCGTTATGTGCGCAAAAATCGCGCACAGCAGAGAACCAACGACGTATCCCGCCGTTCCGATGATCAATAGATATCCGCCGTACAAATAGTCTATTGAGAGATCGGTTAAAACTCTTGGGAAAGCACTCGATAAGATCATCACAAAAAAACCAAAAGCAAAGAACGCAAAGTAAGAATACAATTTCAAAATCTTCGGCATTATTGTCACCTTGATCGTCTGAATTCTAAATTTAAAAGCACTTGGATTTTTAAAGCCCACCGAGTGTGAAATAAGGGATAAAATGGATCTCAAATATGCTATCATAATTAAGGGGTATTCTCGAAATGGAGTATGTAACATTTTTAAGTGGTTATGGAGGTGTTTTTCGATCGATTTGAAAACTCTCTACCTTGTTAGACACGGGCAAACGGATGCGAATTTAAATCAAGTAGTTCAAGGGCAAACGGATACACCGTTGAATGAAACGGGTTTGATTCAGGCTCGAAAGGTGGCAGAAAAGTTAAAAAGCGTTCATGCAGATATGGTTTTGTCAAGTGATCTGAGTCGAGCTGCTCAAACTGCTGAAGTAATTGCGAAAACTTGTGGCTTGCCCATGAAACTCACTAAAGACCTTCGTGAAATGTCGCTTGGTGTGTGGGAAGGAAAACGATTTGAAGAAATAGCGCAGACACCGTTGAGTAAAATATGGTTTGTTAAACCGTCTCGTCTGATACTCGAAGGAGCGGAGAGCGTGAAAGAAGTTCAGGAAAGAGTGGTAGCTGCGATTTTTGACACGTTGAAGGATCATAAAACGTTGATAGTTGTTTCTCACGGCCTGGCAATAGCACTTTTCATTCTCTACGTGAAAAAGCTTCCGCTCGATTCCATGTGGGATTACCTTCCGGATAACACATTTGTCAGTAAGGTGATCGTGACGGAAGAACTGACAAGTGTTGTTCAAAATGATTTTTGAGAGAAAAATTTTCT
>WFSH01000104.1 GCA_015486145.1 Mesoaciditogaceae bacterium | reverse complement strand
TTACTAACCATCGTAGCAGCTTTGAGCATCAGTCTAACGGCTATTGCTGCAACCGGCGTGGCATCCAACAAAGCAACCCCGACTTCTCCATCTTCACAGAGCACAACTTTAAAAGCCGCGCCTCAGTCGCATCCAGCCCAACTCTCATCAACAAGCACAACAGGTCCTGACAAAGAAGTAAAATCAGCCGTGGACAACGATAACATTCAACAGCAGGTGGGACAACAAGTTGGACCAAATGTGGAACAAAAAGGAGGACCAAATGATGGCCCTGATACCAACACTAATGAGACTTCTTCAACGGAAGACTGAAAGAAAATAGAAAAAGCTCCAATCCCCAACACCGCCTCATTTCTCAATGGGGCGGTTAATTTTATCCACTCTTGGGACTAACTTTTGAACATTCAAGAAAAACGAATTCAAAAGAATGAAAGAATACTGTTGGTAAATCAAGCGCATATTTTTAATATTTTTTCTTCGATCAAGACATCGTTGGGTCAAACGCCACTCCTCTTTTCCAAAGGACGTATACCAATTCTGCTTTCTTTCTCGCTATCGCTACTATTGCCACTTTTGCATGCTTCTTCTTTCTAAATTTTTCGTACTTCTTTCTGTACTTAGGTATGAACCTTATCGATAGATTGTAAAAACACCATCTTCAGATTCTTGTTCCCTTTCTTGGATATTCCAGATGCCTTATAACTCCTTCCGCTCTGCCACATCAAGTTTGAAATGGGCATGATCAAAAAGAGAAAAAGGGTTGAGACAATCCCCATTAACAGCTTTGTTTAAGACGTTCAATCTCGTTTTTGATGTCTTCTATGATCTCCGGATTTGCGATTTTCTTTTTGTTCCTTTCTTTCAAAGAGAAAATGTAAAAGACTTTCCCGCCGTATTTTTTGGTGAACTTCTCGTGGGTGTTTTTCTGGAGATTCCTTTCTTTGTATATTTCTGAAATGTGTGAAACGGAGCTTGCAGGCTTGATCTGAAGACCGATGAATTTATTGTTATTCACCTTTATGAAGAAATCGACGTTGTACAATCTATCCCATTCATCAGGGGCTGGTTCTATTTTCACATCTAAAACATTTTGTAATTGTCCGTAAATGGTTTTGATCTCTGTCATGTATCCATCGAATGTCCTGCCAATAACCATGTTTTTTATATAAGAAATGCAATCTTCTTCGGTTATGCTTTCCACCTCAGCGGAAATAACTTCTGTGATTTTTACGTAGAGTTTTCTTCCAAGTTCTTCAATATGCCCTTTAGACCTTACATTCTTAAAGTAGTAATTTTCCCACTCCTCGATATTTTTAGGGGAGCATTTTCTTATCTCTTCCGAAACAGCTCCAACATTTCTCTTGAAATTCAGTTGAAACCTATTCATTGCACTGTTTAATATCCATTCCTTTGCCATTTGCCTTTCCCCTTTAACTCAAACTCTCAGATTCTTTAGCATAGGATAAAAACCTTCTCTTGTACTTGAACTCAGTTTCTTTGTCAACTGCTACAAGACCCTTTTTTATCAGATGAGCGTTTACAAACGTTTTGTTTTTCAGGTAAAGATAACACATCAAGTTATTTTGCTCATCGTACTTGTTAAAATCGAATTTCATGAAAACTCTTTGCTTTTCCAATTTCTTTCTCAAATATTTTATCGCTTTATCCCTTTTTTGTGGAATTTCTTTTATCCCTATTAACTTTATTGAAATTCCTGTGTTCAATTTTAGGCAATTTGGAGCGATGATCTCCTTTACATAATAGAACTGCTTGGTCTTTTCTTTTGTTTTATCAATTTTTGATCCGAATTTCAATTTTCTTGGATCTATCTTTTTATCGAATTTTACTGGATCTTTGAACACATAAGGCAGAGCTTTTATTTTATCCTCAAAGTCAGTAACTGATTTTCTTTGATGTACGATTTCGATCTTTGGTTCATGAAAAAGGTCAACTCTTGTTTCCAATTTGTTTTTTATAACAGGTAAAAAGTCCTTATTTATCTCGTATCCAATGGAATTTCTTCCCAATTTTTCCGCTGCAAGTGAAGTGGTTCCACTTCCTAAAAACGGATCGAGCACGGTTTCACCCACAAAACTGAACATCTTGATGATTCTTTTGGGTAATTCTTCTGGAAACATTGCCAGATGCTTGTCTTGTTTTGCTCCGCCAAATTGCCAATGACCTGAAAAATATTCCTTCCATTCTTCTTTTTTTATTCTCGATGCCTCTTTAATTTCATTTGAAACTTTTGGCGGGATTCCATGTTTTTTAAAGATCAATATGAATTCATAGTCAACTTCGATTATTCCATTTCTAGGAAATGGATAAGAACCCATCACAGAGGCTCCTCCAGAGGTGTTCATGGTTGTTTTTTTCTGCCAGATAATGGATCCCATGTAATCAAAACCTATGGTCTCGGCAAATTTGATTATTTCAGTTCTAATCGGGATTACCTTGTATCTTCCATAATACACAGCGCGGGCGAATTGATCACCGATATTCACAACCATCTTGCAACCGGGCTTCAGCACCCTGTAACATTCGCTCCATACGAGATTGAGGTTGTTTATATATTCTTCGTACGTATCATTGAAACCAATTTGATTTTCATCTCCGTAGTCTTTTAATTGCCAATAAGGAGGAGAAGTCACTATCAATTCAACAGATTTATCTTCAACTTCTTGCATATTTCTTGAGTCTCCAATTACAATTTTATGAAAAGTATAACTTACCATCTTAAGTTCACCTCTTTGAAGATGCGCACTCTCGAAAAATGGAGATCAAGCCTTGAAATTTTACTGACTATTTCTTTTTCATTCTACCATGAGAAAATGAGATATAGGATCAAATGTACAACAATAATAGAAATAAAATTCTGAGTCAAGCTCAGAATAACCATTGAATTTAGCAAAACATCATGCTCTTTGAATTTCTCGAACACCTTCGGATGTGGTGACAACATACACTTTCATTTTAGCATCAAATTTACTTTCGTATTTCGCCCTAATTTTTGAGATCTCTTCACTTGGTTCACGCCTTGAAAGAGCCAAAATACTACCCCCGAATCCTCCCCCTATCATTCTGGCTCCATAGATAATTTCATTTTTTTTCAACTCTCCTATTATAAAATCCATTTCCTCAGTAGAAACTTCATAGAAATTCCTTAAGCTTTCGTGAGAAGCATAAAGAAGACGGCCGAGGTCCTCCCAGTGGCTCTTTTTAATAGCTTCTATCGCTTTTAAAACTCTGTCATTTTCACTTACGACGTGGAAAGCTCTTTTGTAAAGCGTATCTCCGAGTGTTTTTTTGTTTTTCTCAACTGTATCCAAACTCATTTGACGAAGTCTTACCCCCACGATCTTTTCGACTTGTCCGCATTCCACTCGTCTCTTGTTGTATTCGCCTGAGGCGAGTTTGTGTTTTACTCCAGAGTCTATGATGATCATTTTTGGGAATCTCTCCGCGTGAATGTATTCGATTCCTTTAGTTAAAGTGTCGATGAGCATAAAGGTGTTTTTCTTACCCATGGCAACGATGTATTGATCCATTATGCCGCAGTTTACGCCTACGAATCCATTTTCGGCTTTGTGAGCTACGTTTGCAACTTGACGGCGAGACATTTCCAAATTTTCAACTCTGCAAAGACCGTACACGATGCCAACCATTAAAGACGCTGAACTTGACAAACCTGCACCAAGGGGAAGATCCCCTAAAATTTCTATCTTCCAGGGGTTTATTTTCTTTTTCACGTGTTTTGATGTGTACAAAAGGGCTCCTTTAACGTAATTGAGCCATTCAACATTTTCTTTTTTTTCGTCAAGCGAGAATTTAACACGTTGATCGAAGTACTTAGAATATGCCTCAAAATGATCTGATTCTTCAAAAGTTATGTGCGTGTATTTGTTTATCGCGGCCGGAAGAACGTATCCTCCGTTGTAGTCGGTGTGTTCGCCTATAAGATTTATTCTTCCCGGTGATCTGAACGTATATTTCAAGATTTCATCTCCTTGGCAATTTTTTCCATTCTTAAATGGATTTTTTCAAGATCGTGTCCAATGTACATAACCACAAAGATCAAAAGGAAAGCGCACACAAGCCAGAATAAAGTCGATATGTTCAAAGC